>CAMDIP010000015.1 GCA_945899335.1 Bordetella parapertussis | reverse complement strand
TTAGGCTTCAAAGGCGTGATGCGCCCGATCAGCACCTCCTGCATGGACCACATGGGCGCGGCTTGGACCCGCATCCACACTTGGAATGGCAAAGCATGGGAGTTCACTTCCGATTGGATGCAAGCCGACGAACAAATTTTGAAGCCTTTGGTGAAAGCCACGGCCGACAAATACGCCACCGAGAAAAAACTCGTGCGACGCACCGGCCAAGACTGCCAGTCTTGATGTTGTAACCATTCTTGGAAACTGTCATGAGTGCGCCCCCAGTCGTCTTGAGCGTCAACGGTATTGAGGTGATTTACAACCACGTCATCTTGGTGCTCAAAGGCGTTTCACTGCAAGTGCCAGAGCGGGGCATTGTTGCGCTCTTGGGTGGCAATGGCGCGGGCAAGACCACCACCTTGCGTGCCATCTCCAACTTGTTGCAAGGTGAGCGTGGTGAGGTGACCAAGGGCAGCATCGAGTTGCGTGGTGAGCGCATTGAAAACCTCACGCCTGCAGACTTGGTCAAGCGCGGCGTGGTGCAGGTGATGGAGGGACGGCATTGCTTTGCCCACCTCACCATCGAAGAAAACTTGCTGACGGGCAGCTACACCCGCAGCGACAAGGGTGAGATTGCAGCCAACCTAGAGAAGGTCTATAACTATTTCCCGCGTTTGAAAATCCGCAAAGATTCCCAAGCAGCCTACACCTCTGGTGGCGAGCAGCAAATGTGCGCGATTGGTCGCGCCTTGATGGCCAACCCCAGCATGGTGTTGCTAGATGAACCTTCCATGGGCTTGGCGCCGCAAATCGTGGAAGAGGTTTTCAACATCGTCAAAGACTTGAACCAAAAAGAGCACGTCACTTTTTTGTTAGCAGAGCAAAACACCCACATGGCTTTGCGCTATGCGGACTTTGGTTACATCATGGAGTCCGGCCGCATTGTGATGGATGGTGCGGCCAAAGACTTGGCCAACAACGAAGACGTGAAAGAGTTTTACCTTGGCATGGGTGGCGGCGAGCGCAAAAGTTTCAAGGATGTGAAAAGTTACAAACGCCGCAAGCGTTGGTTGGCCTAAGGTGTGATGCGCATATGAGCAATTTTTTCGATTCCCTAGAACATCGCGAGCCTGCCAAGCGTGAAACGGCTTTGCTACAAGCCTTGCCTGCACAAATTGCCCATGCGCAAAAACATGCAAGTGCTTGGGCAACAATTTTGCAAGGCGTTGATGCGGCGTCCATCAACAGTCGCCAAGCCTTGGCCCAGCTTCCTGTGACGCGCAAATACGAGTTGCTAGAGCGCCAGCAAGCCGAGCGTGCCAACGATGTGTTTGGTGGATTTTCTGCGCTGCGCTTTGGCAACAATATGCCGCGTGTGTTTGCCAGCCCTGGCCCCATTTACGAACCCGAGGGCGTGGGTAAAGACTATTGGCGCATGGCGCGAGCCCTGTACGCCGCAGGTTTTCGCACGGGTGAGTTGATTCATAACTGCTTTAGCTACCACTTCACGCCTGCAGGTTCCATGATGGAGAGCGGTGCACATGCCTTGGGTTGCAGTGTGTTTCCTGCTGGCACAGGTCAAACTGAGCAACAGCTGCAGGCCATGTTGGAGTTACGCCCCAGCGGTTACAGCGGCACCCCCAGTTTTTTGAAAATATTGTTTGAAAAAGCCGCTGAATCACAAACAGCCCTGCCATTTTTGAGCAAAGCCTTGGTGAGCGGTGAGGCCTTCCCGCCCTCTTTGCGCGATTGGTTAGCAGAGCGCGGCATGACGGCTTACCAGTGCTATGCCACTGCCGACATTGGTTTGATTGCCTATGAAACCTCTGCGCGTGAGGGCTTGGTGGTAGACGAAGGTGTGCTGGTTGAAATTGTGCGACCCGGCACCGGTGACCCAGTGGCGCAGGGCGAGGTGGGCGAGTTGGTGGTGACCACCCTCAACCCCGATTACCCGCTTATCCGTTTTGGTACCGGTGACTTGACGGCAGTGTTGCCCGGCATGTGCCCCACAGGCCGCACCAACCAGCGTATTAAAGGGTGGATGGGCCGCGCGGATCAAACCACCAAGGTGCGTGGCATGTTTGTTCACCCTGGCCAAGTCGACCAAGTGGTCAAACGCTTTCCTGAAGTGCTTAAAGCGCGATTGGTGGTCAGTGGTGAAATGGCCAATGACCAGATGCATTTGCATGTAGAGACCGCGCAAGCGTCTGAACATTTGCAAGCTGCGGTGGCGCAAGCGGTACGCGACGTCACCAAGCTACGCACAGAGGTGGTTTTTGCTACTCCTGGCAGTTTGGCCAACGATGGCAAGGTGATCGAAGATGCGCGCAGTTACAAATAGCTTTTTGTGGTTGTTGTGCATGGGTTCTGCCATGGCACAAACTTTTCCCATCAAAGACAAAGCCATTACTTTGGTCGTGCCCTTCACCGCAGGAGGGCCTACCGACCGCTTGGCGCGCGACATGGCCCAAGCGTTGAGCAAACCCTTGGGTGGCTCAGTCGTGGTGGTGGAAAACGCATTGGGTGCTGGTGGCGCCATCGCTACGCAAAAAGTTGCTCGTGCTACGCCCGACGGACACACCTTGTTGATTCACCATATCGGCATGGCAACCATGCCAGCACTCATTCGAAAACCCAGCTTCGATGTGCTCAATGATTTTGACTATTTGGGCATGATCCATGAAGTGCCCATGACCATCGTGGCACGGCCCACATTGGAAGCCAATGATTACAAACAGCTCAGTGCGTGGGTGTCGTCACAGAAGGACAGAGTCAACCTCGGCAATGCAGGCATAGGCTCTGCTTCGCATTTGTGTGGCTTGTTATGGCAATCGGCCATGCGTACCCAGATGACCACCATCAACTACAAAGGTGTGTCCATGGCCATGAACGATTTGCTCGGCGGCCAAATCGATGTCTTGTGCGACCAAACTACCAACACCCTTAGCTATATAGAAAGCCGAAAAATCAAAGCCTATGCTGTCACCAGCAACAAGCGATTGCCGCAAGCGGTGTTGAAGGATTTACCCACCTTGCAAGAGTCAGGATTGAAGGGGTTTCAGGTCAGTGTGTGGCACGCGGTGTATGCGCCCAAAGGTTTGCCACCCGATACCAAGGCCAAGTTGTATGGCGCTTTGCGCTCCGTATTCTCAGACCCTGCTTTTGTTCAAAAACAAGAAGCCATGGGCGCGGTGATGATTATTGATAAGCGCACCGACCCTGCAGAGCATAAAAAATTTGTCGCCACCGAGATTGCCAAATGGAACCCCATCATCAAGGCGGCCGGCGTTTACGCTGATTAAAAAATACTTTTACTGCTTGAAGCGTTTTCGCGTCAGCGTGAGGGCGAACCACCAAGCCACGCTCGCATACAAAGCCAACACACCCAGATGCAGCCATGCTTGTTCAGGCCAAGCATCCATGAACAAGGGCCGCACCAAAGCCACCGCATGGGTGAGCGGCAAACACCAAGCGAGCCACTTCACCATGTCTGGCAAGGTGTCCAAGGGGAAAAATACACCGCTCAAAAACATCATCGGCGTGAGGAACAGCGTGAAGTAATAGGTGAAGAAGTCGTAGCCTTTGGCCAAGGCATTAAAGATCAAGGCCAAACAACTGAAGGTGATACCCACGCCCAACAAAATAGGCCAAGCAACCAATAACTTCCATGAGTGGCTGATGTCCAAGACCAGCATCACGATCAGTATGGCGGTGACCGTGAAGATGGCTTTGAAACCAGCCCACAGCATTTCAGCGAGCAGCACATCGTCAAGGCGCACTGGCGCATTCATGATGCCGTCCCAAGTCTTTTGCACATGCATACGCGAAAATGCCGAGTACAGCGCCTCGAATGTGGCGGCGTTCATGGCGCTCATGCATACAGAACCGCTGGCCAAAAACAAGATGTAAGGCACTTTCACATCGCCTTGCTGCACGCCGCCCACCAGTGCGCCCAAGCCATAGCCAAACGCCACCAACCACATCAACGGCTCTGCAATGTTGGCGATCAAGCTGGGAATAAAAAGTTTGCGCCACACCAAAAAATTACGCAAAAACACTGGCCAAAAACGCAGTCGCATCATCCGTCCTCTCGAATTTGTCGACCTGTGAGCTTTAGGAACAGGTCTTCCAAATTGGCTGGGCGGTGCAAGGTGCGCAGACCAGGTGTTGCGCCCAAAGCTTGTAACAAAGGTGTGGCGGTATCAGTGTAGAAAAACACCGTGTCGCCACTCACCTCTACCCGTTTCGCGTGATTGCGTGCAGCACTGCCAGCAATGTCTTGTGGGTTGCCACCAAACACTTCCACCACATCAGGTTCTAAATGCTGGTTGATGAGGTCGCGTGGTTTGCCTTCAGCGATTTTGCGCCCATGGTCCAGCACCAACAAGCGGTCGCACAAGCGCTCTGCTTCATCCATGAAGTGGGTGGTCAGCAAGATGGATTTGCCTTGTTGCAAGAGCTGCTGCAAGCGCTCCCACATCAGGTGACGCGCTTGCGGGTCTAAGCCGGTGGTGGGCTCGTCCAGCAAAAGCAGTTGCGGGTCGTTGATCAAGGCGCGTGCAAGGCTTAAGCGTCGCTTCATGCCACCCGACAACTCGCCAGGTTTGGCGTCAGCCTTGTGGGTCAATGCGGCAAACGACAGCAGCGAGGGAATGCGTGCGCGAATGTCAGCGCTGGCCATGCCAAAGTAACGGCCATAGACCATCAGGTTTTCGCTGCAGGAGAAGTCGGGGTCCAGCGAATCGAATTGACTGACAACCCCAAGGCGCGATTTGATGGCAAGCGTTTCTTCGGGCATGGGCATGCCAAACACGCTGATGCTGCCACTGTCAGCGGTACTCAGACCCAAGCACATGCGAAAGGTGGTGGTTTTTCCCGCGCCATTGGGGCCAATCACGCCCAAGCATTCACCGGCTTGCAATTCGAACGACAAGTCGTCCACCACTGTGCTGTTACCAAAGCGTTTGGTCAGGTGGGAGCAACGGAGTTGGGGTTCGGTCATGAAAAGAAAATGCACATAAAGGTGAGTATTGTGCCTTTAGTGCCGGTGATATACTTTTACCCCTTGGCCCGGTAGCTCAGTCGGTAGAGCAGAGGATTGAAAATCCTTGTGTCGGTGGTTCGATTCCGCCCCAGGCCACCAAGAAACATTAAAACCACCTGCGGGTGGTTTTTCCATTTGCGGCTTTATATTTTAGATGCCACTTCATAAAATGAATTTTTGATCAATATTTAATGAAACAGCTATGTTCAACTTCTCTAAGTTAGGCGTTCCGATTATTCAGGCGCCGATGGCTGGCGGCATCAATAATCCATTGTTTGCCTCAGAAGTTTCTAATGCTGGCGGTGTTGGTAGTTTTGGATTCTCTTACAGCACCCCACAAAAAATTAGCGAAGATTTAGCGGCTACTAGAGCCTTAACAAATGGCCCCATTAATGCCAACTTCTTTGTGTTTAGTCCAGTTAATTTGCCACCACAAGCCATTCAAACGCAAGCTATTGAAGCATTAAAGAATTTGCCTGTTGAAGGCGAGTATTCAGTAGCCACACCTCAAGCCCCGTTTTATCCTGCTATTGAGGATCAACTCAATCCTATATGGGAGCATCGCCCAGAAATATTAACTTTCCATTTTGGAGTTCCGTCGCTAAGTCTTATTGAAAAGGCGCATTCGCTGGGAATTACTGTTGGCATTACTGCGACAAGTCTTAAAGAAGGAAAGGCGGTTGAAAAAGCCGGCGCTGATTTTATTGTGGCGCAAGGAATTGAGGCTGGCGGACACCGAGGCATATTTAACCCTGATGGCGAAGATGAAAAATTAAGTGCGATAGATTTAACTAAGCAACTGGTTAAAGAATGCTCTATTCCTGTTGTTGCCGCAGGCGCAATAATGGATGGAGTAGATATTGCCAATGCGTTAAAGGCTGGCGCTGTGGCCGCTCAACTGGGAACAGCCTTTTTATGTTGTGATGAGTCAACTGCCTCTCTCACTCATAAAGAGTATTTGCTTAAGCACCATGGCAGGGGATCAGTATTCACGATGGGATTTTCTGGAAGGCCTGCTCGTGGAATAGATAACGAATTTATTCAATTGATGGATGGCAAAATGGTTTTGCCTTTCCCAATACAAAATACGATGACAGCATCTCTAAGGCGATTAGCGGGAAGGACTGATAACGGTGAATATCAAAGTTTATGGGCTGGGCAAGACTATTCCAGAACAAGAAAGCTCAATGCTAAGAGCCTGATGTTGGCGTTAAAAGAAGAGCTTTTGATGGCCCTTGACTGATATAGGATTGGTATCCTCGGCCTTGGTTCGATTCCGCCCCTGGCTACCAAGTTCAACAAAAACCACCTTTAGGTGGCTTTGCATTTAAGCTGTCGAATAAACACGCATACAAAAGCAATCCGTTAAAGCTTTAGCCTGTGAAACTCTTGCTGGTTTAAGATAACAGTCAATCTCTCATGGAGTCTTTAATGAAGCCTGTTAAACCTGCTTTACTGGCACTGGCCTGTTGTGCTTTGTTCGCGCTGAGTGTGCAAGCGCAAACCACCGACAAACCCTTCCCCATCGTCAAGCCTAATGACATTGCGTGGAAAGACGCTGGCAAGGGCGTGAAGTTTGCCGTCATTTCTGGCGACCCCTCCAAGCCTGGCCCCTATGTAATTCGGGTCTACTTCCCGCCTGGCATCATGAGTGCGCCGCACTACCACCGCGAAGACCGCTACATCACGGTGCTGCAAGGCACATGGAAGGCGGGCACAGATGACTCATGGGACCCGCAAGCGACACAGCCTTTGAGCGCGGGCACTTATATGCAGCACCCAGCAGGTGCAATTCATTACGACGGCGCAGGCACCGAGGGTGCCACGGTACAAATCATGGGCATAGGACCTAGCAGCACCACCTTTTTATTCCCCCAAGTGGGCGACTTTGGCGAACCACGCAAACTCAATTGAACAAGTCGCTGGTTTGCGCTGCTTTGGCTTTTGTTTGGGTCCCAGTGACGCAAGCGGCTTGGGTCAGTGCGGCCCACACAACTGAAGCGCAGTTTTTTTATGACGACGCACTCAGCAAAGAAGGCGATCGCGTTACCGTTTGGCGCTTGACGAACTTTGCCAAACCCTTGACCAACTTGGAAGGCAAAGAAATTTTGTCGGAAAAGGCTCGCACCACCGTAGACTGCGCCACCCGTAAGATGGCCAATTCACAAGTGATGCGCTTTTCGGGCAAAGATGCCAGCGGCGACATTTTGAACAGTTATGAAACACCGCTGCGTTTCACGACGGTGGCTGCGGGCAGCGCTGATGCTGAGTTGATGCTAAAGCTCTGCACTCCTTAATTGCTTTACCCCATTTGCCCTGGTAACCACAGCGCAATCATGGGGAAGGCAATCAAAATCACCAAGCGCAGAAGGTCGGTCAAGATAAAGGGAATCACACCCTTGAATATCGTGGTGAAACTCACATCGTGGACCACGCTTTTGATGACAAAAACATTCATCCCTACTGGCGGGTGAATCAGCCCTAGCTCCACCGTCATCACGATGATGATGCCAAACCAGATTGGGTCAAAGCCCAGTTGCACAATGACGGGGAAAATGATGGGCACGGTCAGAATAATCATGGCCATGGCGTCCATCAAACAGCCCAAAATCAAATACATCACCATGATGAGGGCCAGCACCTCGTAGCGACCCAAGCCCATCTCGGTTAAAAAGCCGGTGAGTTTTTGCGGCACTTGCGTGATGGTGAGGAAGTAGCCAAAAATCAAAGCGCCGATCAGCACAGTGAACACCGCTGCTGCTGTGCGCGTGGCTGACAGCAATGCCTCTAAGGTTTTTGCGCGATCAAGTTTGCCGCGCAACACGCCCAGCAAAAATGCACCCGTCGCACCCACGCCACCCGCTTCGGTAGGCGTGAAAAAGCCACCATACAAACCACCGATAACAAACACGAACAACACCAAGGGTGCCCACACATCTTTCAAGCCTGCAAAGCGCTCGGCCCAGCTGGTGCTCTCGCCACGTGGCAGCCAATCGGGGCGCACTTTGACGATGATGAAAATGGTCAGCACATACATCAACATGGCCAACAAGCCCGGCACGATGCCCGCCATGAACAGCTTGCCAATGTCTTGCTGCGTGAGAATGGCATAGACCGCCAGCACGGTGGAGGGTGGCAACATCGCGCCCAAGGTGCCCCCTGCGGCAATCACACCGGTGGAGAACGACTGTGGGTAGCCAAAGCGGCGCATCTCAGGGTAGGCCACAGAAGAAAAGGTGGCAGCTGTCGCCACCGATGAGCCACAGATAGCGGCAAAGCCGCCACAGGCCAACACGGTGGCCACGCCCAAACCACCACGCAAATGCCCAATGAAGGCATTGGCTGCGCGAAAGAGTTCACGGCTGACGCCTGAGACCGACACAAACGCGCCCATCAACATGAACATGGGGATGACGCCAAAGGTGTAATCGGTGACGGTACGCATCGAAGTTTGACCAATCAGCTTCAAAGCGGGGCCACTGCCCACGATATAGCTGTAACCGCACACCCCTACCAAGCCCATGGCCATGCCCACGGGTACGCGCAACAGCATTAAGGTGAAAAGCGCCACAAAGCCAATCACGGCGACGGCGTCAGGGCTTAAGTTGCTTAAATCCATCTCAATGCCCCGCTTTGTTGTCAGCAGCGAATGCCTGCGGCTCGGTAATGAGTCGCCAAGTGCGAATGCCAATCAGCAACACCGCACATACATCACCCATCCAAGCGACTGCAAAAAACGGCCAAGTGGGCAAGTTCAGGTCGTAGGTCAATACATGGTCACGGTAGGTCGTGGCGACCTTGTCAAACAGCATGATGGTTTGTACCGTCACCACCAGCATCAAAACCAGAGTGGCAAAGATGTCGATATACCGCTTCCAGCGGGCATTGGCATGGGTCCACAGCAAGTCCACCGTGATGTGGTTGCCACGGTAACTGGTGGCGGCTATTCCCCAAAAAATGAGAATCCCCAAGAGCATTCGACCAAAGTCGAAGCTGTCGGGAATGGAGGTGTCAAAGAACTTGCGAAGAAAGACGGCCAGAAAAATATTGGCCGCCACGATGCCAACGAACAAGGCTGCCATCCATTCGATGCTGTCAATGATGCGGTCGAAGCCGCTTTTGCTGGAAGACGACATACGGCTTCTTTACAGGGCGGATTTGTACTTGGTCAAGCTTTGTTGCAAGGCTTTCATCACAGCGGCGGGGTCGTCACCACGTTTCTTCACCTCGTCAGCCCATTGTTTTTGCACGGGTGCCACAGCAGTTTTCCACGCGGCAAGTTGCTCGGGCGTTAGGGTGTAAATCTCGCGGTTGGCTTTGTCAGCCAGTAACTTGGTACGTCCAGCAATTTCGAAATCCGCCCATGAGGTGCCAACTTTTTCAGCCCACTCGTTGGTGCAGTGGCTGTCTACCGCTTGTTTTTGGGCAGGTGACAAGCCGTTGTATTTGTCTAAGTTCATGACCCAGACAAAAGGCGTCACGTACAAAGGCACATCCATGTGAAATTTCACTACTTTGTCGATGCCAAACAATGAGAGTGAGCCCCAAGGGAAGGTCAGGGCATCTGCCACGCCACGCTCGATAGCGTCACGCGCCTCGGGCGCAGAGGCTTGGACATTGGTCCCGCCCAGCAAGGTGACCATTTGACCCACGGTGGAGGTGGCAGGACGCACCTTCAACCCCTTCATGTCAGAAGGCAATAAAACTTTTTTGCGTGAATGCAAGGCGCCTGGGTCGTGGGCGAACGCAAAGCAGTACTTCACCTCTTTCATTTCCTTGGCTGCATAGGCGCGGTACCACGCATCAATGGCTGCGCTGCCGGCTTTGGCGTTGCTGATCTCGAATGGCAAGGAAGCCGCAGCAAAAATAGGGAAGCGTCCAGGTTGGTAGCCAGGGTTGACGAATGCAAAGTCGGTCAAGCCATCACGTGCCATGTCGTAATGGTCAAAGGCTTTGCCGAGTTGTTCCGAGGGGAACAGTGTGGGGTTGATGCTGCCACCAGACGCTTTTTTCAAGCTGTCTGCCCAGGCTTGTACCGCAGGGTTTAAGGCGTGTTGTGCGGGCACCCATGTGGAGACCCGCACCTGTTGCACCTTGTCTTGCGCTAAAGCAATGCTGCACATGCCACTTAAAGCCAAGGTGCAGAGGGCAGACAAAGAGACGTGACGCAAAAAACGGTGCTTATTCATGGAGAACCTGCAGTTAAAAACAATAATTAAGAGAGGATAACTGAGCGAAGTACCTATTGACCCTAGGGCCTGCCCTTGGGTTGCAGGCTTGCATTGCGCACAAAGCGCAGCGGTTGCTCGGCCACGGGTCTGGCGGGAACCCCTAGCCCACGCAGCTTGGCATCCATGGCTGTTCCTGCTTCGTCTTGCAGAGCAGCTTCGCGTGCTTGCGCGACTGCAGTGCTTCGCCACGCCGCATCGGTGTGAACCGGCGAAGCCGCCAAGTGGGTGAGTATGTGTTGCAGATTGTGGCGGCCACGTTCGTTGGTGCTGCCGTATCCTTTGATCAGGCGACCACACATCGCTACCTCATGGCCCAGAGACCAATCTTGCTGCAAACCCTTGCAAACCGCTTGCAACCATTGCGTGATATCGGCTTGCTCGGTGTGAAAGCGACTGCCAAACGGACGCAGCCATTTGAAACTGGCCAAGGTGCGCAGAGCCAACATGCCCATCACCGAGTGACTGCCAATCTTTAACGGCAAGGCCCAAGGGGTTTGACCACTTAATGCGCGGCGCTTGTCCCAGCGTTGCAAAGGTGTGGCCACCCAAGAAGGCAACAGCGCTGCGAATTCGGGCACACCAGGTTTGAAGTGGTCGTACAGGCGCAGCAAATCGTCTTTTTGCAGCTTCACCTCGCGGGCCACACGGTGCCAACGGCTGGCACGGCTTTTCAAATCGGCCACCCGCACGATGTCATCAAACGCCATCCACAAAGCCAGCCAACGGGCGGTTTCACGGCTGGCTTGGTAGACATGGGTTTGGGTGGCGTCGGCTTGCTCCTCGGCCCGCAGCACTTGCTGCAATCGGCTCAGGTACAAGTCTGCATAGACCTTGCTTTGGTAGTCGCACAAGCGGTTGTAGCCTAAAGCGGCAAGCTCGCCGACCGCTGGCGGCAAGGATGGCAATGCAAATGTTTTATCCACTGCAGGGGCAAAAGCTTTTTCATCGTCTTGCTGCATGGCGTGCAGCGCTTGCGTGTTTTGCACCCGCGCCAAGCCTGCTGCAAAGCCTTTCAAACTTGCTGCACTGTGCGCACCGCTGTCTTGCAGCGTGGACTCAAAGTGCTTGCGTTCAAAAGGCAACAAACCGCTGCCTGCAATGACGCCGAGCATGACAGCGCTGACCATGGTGCCATTGGCTTGCGCCATGGCGCCAAAGTCCCATACATGCGCTTCTTTGGAAAACTGCTGCACCAATGCCGTCAAGCTGTCGCTGTCTAAACGTCCATCCCCCATGGGCATACGTTCCAAGGTGGTGAGCGCTCGCGCAGACGAACTGAACACGCGGGTGCGCTCGGGCGACACCAAGCCAAGCGTTACTTGTCGTGCGGTTTCCAGCAACTCAGAGGAAATCATGGCATCCAAGGCGCCAGGCACAGGGTTCAAGCTGAACACGGGTGTTTTGCCTTGTAATTCTGTAAGCGGCGTAGGCAAGACTTCAATGTAATAAGTGGTGGCTCCTGTGCGTTGCGCTACACCTGGAATAGAGGTGCTTTGCGCTGGGTAGCCACTTAAGCGTGCGGTGTGCATCAACCATTCGCTGAGCAAGCCGCCGCCTTCGCCGCCCAAGGCGCAAATCAACAGGCTGATGGGTTGGCTCATGCGGTTTGCAAGGCGCGAACCAAGCCACTGCGCAAACCCGCCCATAAGCGCTCCAGCGGTTTGGGGTTTTGGATGATTTCAGCGCGGTAAAAGCTGGGGCACAAAGTCGCTGCATGGGCGTTTTCACCGCACAAGCCGCAGCCCACACAGCCGTCTATGACGGTGGCCACGGGGTCCACCTTCAGGGGGTCGGGGTTGTCTTTCAAGGTAAGGGTGGGGCAACCCGATAAGCGTATGCAGGCATGGTCGCCGTTACACACATCTTCATCGACACCGTATTTCACCCGCACCACCCGCTTGCCGCCTTTGAGCAATTTGCTGATCCAAGGTTTGATGCGTCGCTGACGTTCAAGCTGGCATTCGCCTTCGGCGATGATGACCTTCAAGCCGTTGAAGTCAGAGGTGAATGCTTCTTTCAGCAAAGCTTGTACCTTGGCCACCTCGTAGGTATGCACGGTTTTCATCCACTGCACACCCAAGCCTTGCAAGGTGGACTCGATGGTCATATTGGTGTGCGACAAACTGGTTTGCTTGTCACTGGCAGCTTGCTTCTCTGCTTCTAAGGGCGTGGAGATGATGTCTTGGGTGCCTGTGGCCGAGGTGTAGCCGTTTTTGAAAATCAGCAACACGGCATCGTCACCATTAAAGAGCGCACTTTGCACGCCGGTAAGCAAACCGTTGTGCCAGAACCCACCGTCGCCCATGATGGCCAAGGTGCGGCGTTGCATCATGGGAGACACACCTGCACGTGAGGCCAAGCTCATGCCGTAACCCAAGATCGAGTGTCCAGTTGAAAAAGGCTCAAACGTACCTAAAGCGTGGCAGCCAATGTCTGCGGCCACATGCACGTCGCCAATCTCTTGCTGCACCAACTTAAGTGCAGAAAACACAGGGCGCTCGGGGCAACCGATGCAAAACCCAGGGGGTCGTGCCGGCAAGGGTGTACCCAAGGCCTTGGCCACATCGGCGCGGCGTTGTTGCAGCGCTTCTAGCCAAGTGATTGCTTGGTTGTGGGCCTGTGGTGGCAGATAGTTTTTCGCAAATGCCGCCAAGCCGGTGCTGATGGCCTCGACGTTGTACTCGCCAGCCCCTGGCAAGATGTCTTTGCCATGCAGCGGTGTGTTCACACCTGCACGGCGCAGTTGGGTGGCGATGTCTTGTTCGATGTACTCGGGTGTGCCTTCTTCCACCACCAGTACGCCGCGCTTACCTTCGCAAAAATCGATCACTTGCGAAGGCACCAAGGGGTAGGTGACGTTTAACACCAAGATGGGGATATCGCTGTCGCCAAAGGCATTGGCCAATCCCAGCTGTTGCAGGCTGCGCATCAGGGCGTTGTAGAGGCCGCCTTGCACGATGAGGCCCACATCTGGGTATGCATTGCCTGCGATGTGTTCATTCAAGCCATGGCGCACGATGTAGTCACGCGCAGCTGGAATGCGTTCTTCCAACTTGCGTTTTTCATGGTGAAAGGTGACTGGCGGGTGTGCCAAGCGCATGTAATCAAATTTGGCGGGTTCAGCCATTAGGTGCTGGGTGGACACAGCAGGCGCTCGGTTAGCTTTGGTGACGAAACTTCCGCGTACATGGCAAGCGCGGATACGCAACTCCAAGATGGCAGGCATGTTCGAGGCTTCGGAGAGCGCAAAACCATGCTCGACCATGTCCACCATCTTGCTCAAATCGGGACGGGGGTCGAGCAAACACAGCGTGCTTTTGAGTGCATAGGCATGCGTGCGTTCTTGAATCACCGAGGCGCCTTCGCCATAGTCTTCGCCCACCACAATCAATGCGCCACCCACCACGCCGGGGGAAGCAAGGTTGGAGAGTGCATCTGAGGCCACGTTCGTTCCCACAATGGATTTCCAAGTGACAGCGCCGCGCAGCGGATAGTGGATGCTGGCGCCCAACATGGCGGCGGCTGAGGCTTCATTGGCACATGCTTCCACATGCACACCCAGTTCTTGCATCAGCGGTTTGGCTTGCACCATCACATCCAGCAAATGCGACACGGGCGCGCCTTGGTAGCCGCCCACATAGGCCACGCCCGACTGCAACAGCGCCTTGGTCACCGCCAAAATGCCTTCGCCATGGAAAGTGTCGCCCTCGCCTAAGCGCAGAGATTTGATTTCTTCAACAAATGAAACTTCCAAACAACGCTCCAGCAGGTGGCACAGCACAGGTGCAAAACTTCTTGCAGGTGGCAGATCATAGTGAAGTGGGGTCGCATGGTAGATTTACCCGATGATTTCTTCTGCAAACAACTCTCCTCGTTTGACTTCTTTGGCCCATGGGGGCGGCTGCGGTTGCAAGATCGCCCCTGGCGTGTTGCGCGATATTCTGGGTGGCATGAGCGGCTTTCCTTTGCCGCCGCAACTCTTGGTGGGCATAGACACGGCAGACGACGCGGCGGTGTACCAACTCAATGAACACCAGGCCTTGATTGCCACCACCGACTTCTTCATGCCCATCGTCGACGACCCGTTTGACTTTGGTCGCATCGCCGCCACCAATGCGATCAGCGATGTCTACGCCATGGGCGGCACACCCATCTTCGCTTTGGCCTTGGTGGGAATGCCCATCAATGTGCTCAGCACCGAGGTGATAGGGCGCATCTTGCAAGGCGGCCAAAGCGTGTGTCAGTCAGCAGGCATCCCCATCGCGGGGGGTCACAGCATCGATTCGGTCGAGCCGATTTACGGTTTGGTAGTGTTGGGCTTGGCGCACCCGAGTCGCATCAAGCGCAATGCCTCGGCCCAAGCGGGCGATGTGTTGGTCTTGGGCAAACCGCTGGGTGTGGGAATTTTGTCGGCGGCCTTGAAGAAAGAGGCTTTGTCGCCTGAGGGCTATGCGCAAATGATCGAGTCCACCACCCGCCTCAATACCGCTGGCCCAGACTTGGCTGCGCTGGCAGGCGTTCATGCCTTGACCGATGTCACCGGCTTTGGGCTTGCGGGTCATGCGCTGGAGATGGCGCGAGGCGCTGGTTTAGATGTGCAAATAGATTGGTCAGCCGTGCCACTGCTCGAGGGTGTGCAAGCTTTGGCGCAACAAGGTTTCATTACCGGCGCTTCTGGCCGCAATTGGGCGGGTTATGGCGAGGAAGTGGTGTTGCCCGAAGGTTTTTCGCCCGTAGACCAA
>CAMDIP010000014.1 GCA_945899335.1 Bordetella parapertussis | reverse complement strand
TGGTAGGACGTGCTGGATTCGAACCAGCGACCAACGGATTAAAAGTCCGCTGCTCTACCAACTGAGCTAACGTCCCATCTTAATGCTTGACTGCTTTTGACAGTTCAGCAAAGCCGCAAAGTATAACTGTTTTTTGTTGATTTTTGTGTCACTAATCGGCAGATTTTATTGACAATTGGTCCATTACCCAAGCAGCAGCGCAATTGCCAAATGTCGCCGTCACAGTGACCACTGAACCATAGCCATGGCAGTTCAAAGAGCTGTCTGTTTGGGCGTCCCTGACTTGAGAAGGCGTCACACCTTCTTTGCTATACACAGCGGCAATTCCCATGGGCTTTCCAGCAGCTGGTGCAGCGTGTTGCTTGCGAAGACGTTGGCGCAGTTGGGACAGTAATGGGTCATGGGTGACATCCGCTAAATCTGCAACATCGGCTTTGTGGGGCATTCGTTTGCCACCTGCTGCACCAACCGTGATAAAGGGCGTATGGCTAGCCAAAGCCCAAACTGACATGGCTTGCTTGGCCGTCATTTGGTCACAAGCATCAATGACAGCATCAGCTTGAACAGACAACAATGCAGTGCAATTTTCAGGCGTGATGAATTCCTCTACGGCAGCCACTTGGCACTCAGGGTGAATAAGGGCAATTCTTTGTTGAAGAGCGACCACTTTAGACATGCCTAAAGTACTCGACAAGGCAGGAAGTTGACGGTTGATATTGGACTCAGAGATATGGTCCAAATCAATCAAGGTCAGGGCTCTCACGCCACTGCGGGCCAGACACTCCACAGCCCATGAACCCACACCCCCCACACCGACCACCACCACATGGCTTTGACGGATCTGTTGGGCGCCTATGTCTCCATACAAACGGGAAAGGCCACTGAAACGTCTGTCAGTATCTGCGACGTCTTCGAAGCTCACTTGATTTGCGCCAGCCTGTCCTTGGCTGCAGCAGCGGCTTCTGTGGTGGGATACAACTTCAAGAGTTCATTAAAGGTTTTACGAGCTTCTTTGGCTTGCTTGATTTCCAACTGCGCATTGCCAATGGTCAACATCGCCTCAGGTGTTCTGGCGTGGTTAGGGAAGTCATTGGCCAGCCCTTTGAGTTGCGCGATGGCCTCATTGAAATCGCGGCGCGCAAACTTGGCACTGCCCAGCCAATACAAAGCGCTGGGTTTATAGCCGGAAGCTGAATAGACACGCACGAACTGCGCAAATTCTTTGGCGGCAGCAGCAAAGTCACCTTTTCGAAACAGCAAAAAAGCTGCTTCGAAATCGCGCTTTTCATCAGGGTCGGCTAAAAATTCAAAACCGTCGACCTGAACATTGACCTTACTGGACTTAGGCGCCTCTTCCTTGACAGGAGAAGGTGGCGCTGCTTCTTGTTTGGCTAACTGGCCGTTAATTTTTTGAAACCGCTCTTCAATTTCAACGTTGGTATCCTTTTGCGCACGCTGCAAAAGAGTTATTTCTCGCAATAACTGCTCGCGCTCGCCTCGCAGACTTGCGATGTCTTGCTTGAGTGTCTCAATTTGCGCTTGCAGTTGCAATACCGCTTGCCGGTTATCTTGTTTGGACTGGTTAATGTCAACTTCAACTTGTTTACGCAGAGTTTCAAATTGTTTTTGAGATTGATCGAGAGATTTTTGCAGCGTTTGCTCTGCGGATTGCAACTGTGTTTGTCGCTGGTTTTCCAGTCGTTGCCGCAAATCTAATATGGCTCGTCTGGCCTCTTCATCTTCAAACAGAGCAGCCTGTGCTGTGGGCGACAGTAAGCCCAACAAGCACAGACATGCGGCAAGACACCAAGATTTCATCGGTAAAAGAACTCAGCGCGACGATTTTTTGCAAATGCGCTTTCATCAGCACCTTGTGCTGAAGGCTTTTCTTTGCCAAAGCTGACCGACTCCACTTGAGATTCCTGAACACCCAGCAAGCTCAAGCTTTGGCGAACTGCATCAGCACGCTTTTGACCCAAGGCAAGGTTGTACTCACGACCACCGCGTTCATCTGTATGGCCTTCTAAAGAAACTTTCGCCCTTGGGTTAGCTTTGAGAAATTGTGCGTGGGCATCAATGGCTGTTTGAAATTCAGACTTCACCACATAGCTGTCGTAGTCAAAGAAAATCACCTTGGCAACATTACCTGCAGGGCCTGCACCCAAGTTGGTGCTGGCCGAACTGTCAACAGGAACGACGGCAGACTTGGCGTCTTTGGAAGATGGGGCTGCAGCGACGGGGGCAGGCATGACGGGGTCAGGGGTCACGGAAACTTTGGCACCTGATTTATCTTCGACAGGAACGTCATTGAGTTTGACGCCCGAAGCGCAAGCAGCAAGCAACATAACCATTCCCAGTGACAAAAGCAATTTTTTCATGAAATCTCCAGATGAATTAAGGATTGAGGAAAGGTCCCCAATGGGGCTCTCGCATATTGGAGGTTTGTCCAGCGAGTCTGGCGCGTATTTTGCCATCTAAAGTTGTCGTCATCAGGGACTCTCTGCCTTGAGACTGGGTGGAGTACATAATTAGTTTTCCATTCGGAGCGAATGTTGGTCGCTCATCGGCATTCGTGTCTGTCAAAGCAACCACTTTGTCACTGATCAAATCCATGACGTGCAATTTGTAGGCAGCTCCCACTCTGGAGATAAATGCCAGCCATCTTCCATCAGAACTCAGGCTGGGTGAGATGTTGTAACTGCCCGTGAAAGTCACTCTTTCCACAGGCCCACCTGTGGCAGGGGTTCGGTAAATTTGCGGCGAACCGCCACGGTCACTCACAAAATAAATAGCTGACCCATCAGAACTGAAAACTGGCTCGGTATCAATGCCACTGGACTGCGTGAGTCGTTTTGGATCGCCACCCTTTGAGTTAATTAAAAACAACTGCGACCCACCGTCACGGCTCAAGGTGATGGCCAGCGACTTTCCGTCCGGCGACCAAGCCGGTGCACTGTTAGAGCCCTTGAAATTGGCCAGTACCCTGCGCTTACCTGATGCGATGTCGTGTATGTAAACCACCGGCTTACGCGATTCAAACGAGACATAGGCTAGTTCGTTGCCACTGGGTGACCAACTGGGCGAAATAATGGGCTCTTGACTGGTCAAAGCTGCTTGGGGGTTCTCTCCATCTGCATCTGCCACCCAAAGCAAGTGTTTCGGTCCTTGCTTGGTGATATAGGCAATACGGGTAGAAAAAATACCTTTGTCGCCTGTTAATTTTTCATAAACTTGATCTGCAATGCGGTGGGAAACCAAACGCAGGTCTGCAGGAACAACCACATAGCTTTGCCCTCCCATGTCTTCGCCCTTGACCGCATCCCATAAGCGAAAACGAACATCAAAGCGACCATCAGCCATTCGCGAAATGCTGCCGGTTAAAAGAGCGTCTGCCGGTTTTTGCCGTATAGGCTCAAAGTTGGGTCGACTGACTTCATCAATGACCATGCCAGCGGGCGTACTGCGAAATTGCCCGCTTCGTTCAAGGTCTGCAGCGACGATTTGGGTGATTTTTTGCGGTGCTGTGTCTTCGCCACGAAAGTTGGCTATGGCAATGGGGATTTGCGTCACGCCAACGCCAGAAATTTCCACCCTGAAATCGGCTTGTGCAGGCATAGCCCATGCAAAAGCCAAAACGATCATACCTAGAGGAGATAAGAACGAAGTCATTGCTTTCCTTGGTTCAAACAATACAAAGTGAAATATTTGCCATAGGCAGCTTGCGCTTGCATGATGCAAACAGCCAGCCCCATGGCGCCATCCAAAAACCCTAAGCGAAAAATATAACTCTTGATGAAGGCAACAAGACCAGAGCTGACAGCGCGTGACATGGTTGTGGTGTGTCCTTGCGCAAATTTTTGCGCGGCCCATGCTTGACTGTAAAGATGTAATTTACGCCAATAGGATTGCGCTGAGGGGTAGCTGTAATGAAGAAGGGAGTGCTGAAGTTTCCCCTTGACGTGTTTGTCGGTTGAAATTAGTTTTTCATGAACCACATCATCGCTGAAGCGGGCGGTGTGCTTTTGAAACAACCTAGCCACGCGGTCGGGTCGCCAGCCACAGTGGTGTATCCATTGCCCGCAAAAATTGGTCAAACGTGGAATGTCGTAAAGCGAGTGTTGGGGCTGGGATAAAACCCGTTGAATTTCGAGGGCCAAATCGTTAGAGACGCGCTCGTCCGCGTCTAGGGAGAGAACCCAGTCATGACTGGCATAACTCAGGGCTTTGTTTTTTTGTAGGCCAAAGCCATCCCAACTTTCGGCAATAAGGACTTTGGCGCCTGAATTTCGAGCAAGCGATACGGTGTCATCGGTGCTTTGTCCGTCAAGCACAATCACCTCATCTGCAAAAGCCACGCTTTCAAGACAGGCCACAATATTGGCGCTTTCATTGCGTGTGATGATGATGACACTCAAAGGCATAAAGCGATTCTAACCAAGCGATTTTTCAGTGTCGTCATAATCCGAAAAAAATTCTAAATTAAACATGACCTCACAGCCCCGTATTCGGCATCGACTTGTTCGCGCATTTGCCCATTTCACCCATCCTATCAGTGCATGGGTAGTGACTGCCGTTTGTGTGGTGCTGGTGTCCGTGACAGAGCCCTTGATCCCAGCCTTACTTAAACCGTTACTCGACAAAGGTTTTGCACAAAATGATTTTCCTGTATGGCAGGTACCCATCGCCTTGATTGGCTTATTCGGTTTACGCGGTTTGGGCGTCTTCCTCAGTCAGGTGGCCATGGCAAAAGCCACCAATCATGGCTTGATTCAACTGCGAATGAAGATGTTTGCGCGTTTGCAAAATGCCGATCTGGCTTTATTCAAACAGCAAACCGCGAGCGCACTGGGCAATACCTTGGTTTTTGAGGTCCAAAACGGGGCGCAGTTGATGGTGAGTTCAGTCATGAGTTTGGTACGCGACAGCCTGACATTGCTCGCCTTAGTGGCCTACCTTCTGTATTTAAATTGGCAACTGAGTTTGATTGTGGCCCTGCTGTTTCCTGCGGTGGCATGGTTGATGAAAGCCTTAAGCAAACGCTTGTACCAAATCACCCGAGACACGCAAACAGCCACCGATGAACTCGCCTATGTGGTTGAAGAGACCTCACTTGCCTACAGAGAAATACGGCTTCACCATGCCCAGTCAATGCAAATCAGTCGATTTGAAATTTTGGCAAAAACACTGCAACGCTTGGCCATGAAAACCTCTATCGCCAGTTCAAGCATGACCCCTATGACCCAGATTTTGTCTGCCATCGCCTTGTCTGGTGTGATCAGCGTGGCTTTGATGCAAAGCCAACAAACTGGAATGACTGTGGGCGGCTTTGCTGCTTTTGTCACCGCGATGTTGATGTTGATTGCTCCGATCAAACACCTGTCTGAAATTACCGGACCTCTCACACGAGGTCTTGCGGCACTGGAACGCGGCTTTGAACTGATTGAAAACACGCCCCTAGAAACTGGAGGCAGTTACCAATCGGCAAGAGCTCGGGGCCATATTGTGTTGGAGGATATCTCTGTGAAGTACCAACCAGACATGCCTTGGGCTTTGCATCACATCAATTTGAACATTCAACCAGGTGAAACGGTTGCCTTGGTGGGAACATCTGGCTCAGGTAAATCCACGCTGGCCAATGTGTTGCTTCGTTTTGTTGGCATCACTGATGGCAAAGTATCACTGGATGGCACACCCCTGGAAGACTGGAATTTGTTGTCATTGCGCCAACAGTTTGCGTTGGTAAGCCAAAACGTGGTTGTTTTGAATGACAGCCTTGCCGCCAACGTTGCGTTAGGCCAAACACCAGACGAGCAACGGGTGATTGCCTGCCTGCAAGCCGCACATTTGGGCGATTACCTTGCTGGCTTGCCGCAACATATTCACACCTTGGTAGGTCATAACGCGTCCACCTTGTCTGGTGGGCAGCGACAGCGCTTAGCGATTGCCAGAGCGCTGTACAAAGACGCACCCGTGCTTATTTTGGATGAGGCCACATCAGCACTGGATAACGAGTCAGAGCGATTGGTGCAAGACGCTCTTCAAAGCCTGCAAAAAAACCGGACCACGCTGGTGATCGCCCATCGACTAACCACCATTCAAAATGCTGACCGAATTGTTGTCATGGAGCAAGGCCGCATTGTTGAGCAGGGCACGCACCAACAGTTGCTGCAAGCGCAAGGTGCTTACGCTGCGATGTTCAAACTGAGTCAGTCTGGCGTTTTGTCTTAGTGAATAAGGTCGACACTGCTGATACAAATTCTTCAACACTCGGTTGAATTAAGCGCAGACACCAAGCTTCGTTATGAAATGAGCTTTTTTCAGGGTAGGTGAACCAAACCAACGTAGGTTTACGCAAAGCGACAGCCATATGGTAGGGCCCAGAGTCGGTTGAAACAAACACGTCGCATACGTCGATCAGGCCACTTGAACTGCTCAAGGTGGTTTCACCTGCCGCATCGATGATATGCAGATCTTCTGTGTGCATTTCCTTCAAAAGCGCAATGAATGCCTGGTTCACATCTTTTTCAAATGGAGCACCACTCAACAAAATATTGGCTGGATACACCGCCAATAAAGACGAAAAGCACTGAGCCAAATGTTTCAAATCGGGGCGTTTGACCATGGCGTCGGGTGTGCCGCACCCGATATTCAAACCAATCACGGGCAAGTTATTCTGAAAACGATGTTGATGCTGGGTTTGCCACGCGCTGCCCTCGTCTGTGACTTGCATTTCAATAGATGTGCCTGAACGCTCCAAGCCAAGTGCTTTCAACACCACAAAGTCTCGGTTGGTGTAGTCCATGGGCAAAGTCAGTGCATGGCTTTGTGCGAATTCACGCACACTCGGCGATGACTTTTCATAGAAAAAAGACCGCAAAGGAAACTGTGCAATGCCTACAGTAGATGCGCCTTGAGACTTGCCAGCCAGCCAAGTCAACAAGGAAGTTTTGATGCCGTGTGGTTCGAAATCAATCACCATATCGGGCTTAACCGCTTGGCAAATACTTTGAAGCGAACGCCAAATAGCCCTAAAGGGTGTTCGGTGACCCTGGGGTTGAGAGGGGTCTTTATCGCGCACCATGATGAAATGCGCACTTGTCAACAAAGGGTGCTGCTGTATCAGTGCTTCAGTCGGGTAACCCGGATGCTTACTTAAAAAAACCAAATGCAATTGAACATTCGGCCATCGGTTTTTCAAAACACGCCAAGCCGCTGAACTGCGCAACAAGTCCCCAACCCCTAGGCTGTGGGACTTGATCATCACAATCGAACGTGGTTCTTTATTCACTGAGCAGCCAGTTGTTGAAATAAGACGTCGTACTGCTTTGCGGCATCAGACCAAAGGTGCTGCTCCGCAAAAGCAAGCGCAGCCTGTCGATGCTGCGCATAGACGGAGGGTTCAGACAAGCTCATAACGGCTGCAGTCAGTGCATTGGCGTCTAAAGGGTCGGGCAAGATGATTGCATTAACTGCATGTTGCAAATCGGCCGCTAAGCCACAATATTTTGCTTGGCTTACGACCACGGGGAGTCCGTAAGACATGGCTTCTAGAACAACCATGCCAAACGTATCTTCTAGCGTGGGATGAAGCAATATATCTGCTGAAACATAAACTTCCTGCATATTGCTGACAACGCCTAGGAAGCTCACCCGATCTGCAATACCAAGACGAGCCAGTTTGTCTTGCCATGGCTTGGTGGGGTGCGCTTTTCCAACAACCAGCAAGCAGTATGAAGCATCAAGCTTGGCTAAGACCGCCAACACCGTGCCAAGATTTTTTTTGGCAGCATCGTTGCCTACCCATAAGAGCACTTTGGATGTCGCAGCACCACCGAATTGAGGCGACTCATCGCGCCGATTCAAATGGGGGGCATGTCGGTAAATGCCAGGGGTAATAGTCAGCAACTGCCCAAGCGGTAATGCAGGTTGCATTTTTTGCAACTGCATTTGCAAAGGCTTTGAGACTGCCACCCAAAAACGCTTTGGTTGCCACTGAAAACGGAAAAATTCTAAAGCGGCGTAAGTCCATAAGCGTGGACTGGTCAAGTATTTAAACCCCATGTTCAAGCGTTGAAACAAAGATAAATGTTCAATGGATTTGCAGCGCATTGGCACAACATGAACAGTTTGTACCTGTCCATGCCAAGTGTTTTCATGCGAATGCACAATATCAAAACCGCGCCGAGTAAACCACCATGTAGCTAAAGCAAACCACAATTGGTTAAGCCACCTTGGACGTTTGAAAAACAAAGGAATGCGGTGGTATGTCACTGCGCCCAACGTGTTGTCCATCTCTTGGGCAAACACATGAATATCGTGCGACCCAGATAACGCCAAAGCTATGGCCACAGCATAAGCCTCTGCGCCTCCCGCATCTCTGCGAAAGGTGCGGTGCAGCACAGCAATTTTCAAGCGTGGTGATGCCATAGCCATGTTGACCTAAGGTAATCTTTTGCTGTCTTCATAGCTTGTCAATACTTTGAGAAGAAATTGAATCGGGTTGGTTGAGCGAACCACCGGAACCCTTGGTAGCGCAGTCATTCTGTCTGTTGGACAGGCCCTACCGCGATGGGTAGTCGTTGCAGCTAAATAGCCCGATTGTGAAACCAAGGCTTCATGCTCAGGCGAGAAATGACCATAGGGGTAGCAAAATTGGGTCACCGGTTTTTGCAAATGGTTCTCTAGGTCACTTTTGCTTTGAAGCAACTCCTGGCCAGCCTCAGCAAAGGAAAGTTGGTTCAAATTTGCATGACTACATGTGTGCGAGCCCACTTCCATACCCTCATCCGCCCATGTACGCATCTCTTCAAAACTCATCAAGGCAGCTTTTGCGATGCCAAGCGCCTTATCCCACTCGTTATGCTGACCAAGCTGACCACTCACGACATAACAAGTAGCGCTGAAGCCATGGCTTTTTAAAATAGGAAGCGCATGTAAGACATTGCTTTGGTAACCGTCATCAAGGGTGATGCCCACCACCTTGCCTTTTTTTTCACCGCGTAAATAAGGCATCAGGTCTGACATGGCCAGTCCAGTGTAGCCAAGACGGGCAAGCCAATGCATTTGTGTCGAAAAAGAAGATGGTGTCACCCATAAACTGCGCATCGGAAATCCCTTGGGGGGGACTTGCTCGGTATGGTGGTAGGTCAATATGGGAATGCTGTGGCCAGATGTCATAGCAACACAATGTTGTAGTCCTCTGGCCCCATGCCTACTTCTGTCATCAAAGAGATGGGCTTGCGAATAAAGTCGCTCAGTCCGGCCACATGATGGCTTTCTTCCTCTTGCAGCAACTCAATCACCGCGGGTGAAGCAAGAACGCGAAATTCTTTAGGGTTGAATTGGCGAGCTTCTCGCAAAATTTCACGCAATATGTTGTAGGCCACGCTGCGTGTCGTGTTGACAATGCCACGACCTTGGCAGCTGGCACAAGCTTGACACAACAAATGGGCCAGTGACTCGCGGGTTCGCTTGCGGGTCATCTCTACCAAACCCAAGGGAGAAAAACTACTGACCGAGGTTTTGACGCGGTCTTTGGAAAGTTGTTTGCCAAACTCGCTGAGCACTGCCGCTTGGTGGTCTTGCCTTTGCATGTCGATGAAGTCAATGACAATCATGCCGCCCAAATTGCGCAAACGCAGTTGACGGGCAATGGCACCTGCGGCTTCCAAATTGGTCTTGAAGATGGTTTCGTCGAAACTTTTGGCACCGACAAAGCCACCGGTATTCACATCCACCGTGGTCATGGCTTCGGTTTGGTCAATGATCAAGTAGCCGCCTGACTTCAGTTCGACTCTACGCCCTAAGGCCAAAGCAATGTCTTCATCAATATTAAACAAATCGAAAATAGGTCGCTCACCCTTGTAGTGAACAAGTTTGTCAACTGAGGACGGCATGAATTCTTTGCCAAAAGACATCATCATTTCAAATTGCTCGCGAGAGTCGATGCGAATAGTTTGAGTGCCTTCCGATACAAAATCACGAAGCACCCGTTGCAACAGGTTTAAATCTTGGTGAAGTAAAGACTTGGCAGCTTGGTTGAGGCTGGCAGCGCGAATGCGTTCCCAAGTTTTTCGCAAATAAGCAATGTCCTCACTGAGTTCTTGGTCTGAGGCCTCTTCCCCGTTGGTGCGAAGAATAAATCCACCTTTGGCTTCGCTTAGGTGCGCAAGTGTCGACAGCCTCTCGCGCAAAACCTGACGTTGCTCGGCAGGTATCTTTTGGGAAACACCGATGTGATCATCTTGAGGCAAAAACACCAGCAGCCTTCCTGCAATGCTGATTTGGGCAGACAAACGAGCGCCTTTGGTGCCCATGGGGTCTTTCATGACCTGCACCAACATCGATTGGCCTTCAAACACCTGCTTTTCAATGGGAAGAACAGGTTGCGGTGTGGCTTCAGGGTCTGCATGTTTAGCGTTAACACTGCTCATCAAGTCGGCAACATGCAAAAACGCAGAACGCTCTAAACCAATATCGATAAACGCAGACTGCATACCGGGCAGCACCCGAACGACCTTGCCAAGATAGACATTACCGACCAAGCCACGCTCAAGAGACCGCTCGATATGAACTTCTTGCAAGGCGCCATTTTCGATCACCGCTACGCGGCTTTCATGCGGGGCCCAGTTGATAAGGATGTCTTGTTGCATTCAGACGACCCCGATCTGTTTGAGTAATTGGGTGGTTTCATACAAAGGCAAACCCATGATGCCCGAGTAACTGCCAGAAACATGGGAAATGAATGCACTGGCGCGACCTTGAATCGCATAGGCCCCGGCTTTCCCCATGGGTTCTTGGCTGGCTACATAGTCTTGGATATCTGCTGCTGTCATAGGTGCAAATTTAACGCGAGAACGGCTCAAGGCAAGGTGTATATCTTGATTGTGACCGATAGCGACTGCCGTCAACACCTGGTGCGTTTTGCCTGACAACAGGCTCAGCATCTCTTTAGCCTCGTTGGCATTGGCAGGTTTACCTAATATTTGGCTGTCCACCACCACGGTGGTGTCTGCGCACAATACGGGAGCGTAGGGCAAGGACTGATGCTGTAGTTGCTGCAAGGCAGCTTGCACTTTCAATCGGGTGACGCGTTTCACATACTTCAGTGCCGACTCCTGGGGCAAGACCGCTTCTAGTGCCTCTGCTGCCTCAGCGTCAGCTGGCAGCAGCACCTGGTATGCAACGCCAATTTGATCGAGCAAGGCTTGTCGCCGTGGGCTTTGCGAGGCCAAATAAACAAAAGGCAAAGCACTCATTCGCGGTGATAAGGGTGGTTGCTCATGATGGACCAGCAACGGTAAAGTTGTTCGATCATCACCACTCTGACCATGGCATGGGGTAAAGTCATGTCAGACAAGCGAAGCAAGGAGCTGCCGTCTTTTCGAATCGCAGGATCGAAGCCATCTGCGCCGCCGATGATGAAAGCCACGTCTTGGCCCTCGGCTTGCCAACCGCTCCACCGCTGAGCAAGTTCCATGGTGGTGGTGCGTTGCCCATGCTCATCAAGCCAAATCTTGTGACATTCACGCGGCAAAACTTCATCAATGCGTTTTCTTTCAGCGACCCAAATTTGCGACGTGGTTCGAGAAGATCGTGGCTCTGCCTTGACAGTTTTAAGACCCACGCCAGCTTCGGGGGGAAGTCGCTTGAGGTAATCATCCCAAGCGGTTTGTGCCCAGTCAGGTATGCGCATACCTACTGCAACCACCCACAGCTTCATTTTTTGCGGGGTGCTGTGGGACGTTTTTTAACCGCGGGGGTCTTTTTGGCAGCCGAAGTCTTTTTGACAGCAGAGGTCTTTTTGGCCACAGGCTTGGGGCTCACCGTTTTCACCGCGGCAGGTGGTTTTTCAATGATGGGCTTGGGTGCGCCGAGTTTGATGCGTACAGGTTTCTCGCCCCAAATCTCTTCCAAATGGTAGTAGGTGCGAATGGCCGGCTGCATGATGTGGACCACCACAGAGCCGCAGTCAACGATGATCCATTCCCCGTTGTCTTCACCTTCCATGCGAGGCTTGGCAAAACCGGCATCTCTGACCCCATCGCGCACACTGGCGGCCAAGGCCTTGGTTTGTCGATTGGAAGTGCCACTGGCGATGACGACTCGCTCAAACAATGAGGACAAATGTTCGGTATTGAAGACCACGATGTCTTGCGCTTTGACATCCTCTAGGCTGTCGACAATGCTTCTTTGCAGTTTTTGAACGTCTTTTTTTTCAGCGGCTTCTGTCATGGGGTTCTAAATAGAGTTGGTTTTGTTGGATGTAATGGGCAACGAGAGGACTGACAAGCTCAGAATCTGGTTGGCCTGCCGCATAGCTGGCACGCACGGAGGAAGAGCTGATATCCATCAAAGGCATTTGCATTCGCAAAACCCGTTCGAAGGGGAGATTGTGCCACTCGTGAGAGTAGGCCTGGTCAGCATTGCTGACAGAGCGTTGAACCACCGCCAACTGGGACATCTCCAGTACCCGTTCCCATTGGTTCCAAAGGGTGAAGCTTGCGGCTTGGTCAGCACCGACAAGAACATAAAAATGGGCATTGGGGTGGCGAACTTGTAACTCCTCTAGGGTGTCGACGGTAAAGCTTGCTCCCTCGCGTTGCGTTTCCATGTCATTTACAACAACTTGCGGCATGTTTTGGAAAGCCAAGCGAACCATGGCCAAGCGGTGGCTGGCGTCGGACAAGACACGTGACTTATGCCAAGCGTGGCCCGTAGGAACTATGTACAAAACCTCTAATTTCAGTTGCTCAATGGCCGCTTGGGCCAAGGCATGGTGCGCAAGATGAGGTGGGTCAAAAGCCCCGCCAAAAATACCGATGTGCAGAACTTGGCTCAAGCGCCTTGAGCCCAATCTTGGGGTACCAAGAAGTGGGAATAAAGTTTTTCTTCTGCCGAACCAGCTTCAGGCGTTTGCTGATAGGACCAACTCACCATGGGCGGCAAAGACATCAGAATGGACTCGGTGCGGCCACCGGATTGAAGACCGAAGTGGGTGCCCCTGTCCCAGACCAAATTGAACTCCACATAGCGACCCCGTCTGTAAAGTTGGTGGTTGCGTTCTCGTTCACCGTAGGCCGTGTCCATGCGTTTGCTGACAATGGGCAAATAAGCTTCGTTGAAAGCGTTCCCCACACTTTGCATCATGGCAAAACTCTTCTCAAAACCAAGTTCAGAAAAGTCGTCAAAAAAGATACCGCCCACGCCACGAGGTTCGTTTCGGTGCTTGAGGAAAAAATATTCATCACACCATTTTTTAAATCGGGGGTAGTAATTTGTATCGAATCCATCGAGGGACTTTTTGCACTCGGTATGAAAGTGTCGTGCATCTTCATCAAAACCATAGTAAGGCGTTAAATCCATGCCGCCGCCAAACCAGGCCACCGCCTCACCTGACAACGGTTGGGCCAACAAAGCCCGAACATTCAAATGCACCGTGGGCACATAGGGGTTGCGCGGATGAAAGACCAAGGATACCCCCATCGCCTCAAAAGATGAGCCTGCCAACTCAGGGCGATGTTGCGTCGCAGATGGGGGTAATTTAGGGCCCCGCACATGCGAAAACCCACACCCTGCACGTTCAAACACATTGCCGTTTTCTAAAATTTGGGTGATGCCATTGCCTTGAAGGGTTTCGCCCGGAGGTTTTTCCCATGGGTCACTCATAAAAGCGTGGCCGTCGATGGCACTCAGGGCCGATGTGATGCGCTGTTGCAACCCAAGCAAGTAGTCTCTGACAGGTTCAAAAGAAGGGTTCATGGAGATATTGCCTTAGGTCAAATGATTGGTTTTATCGGCGAATAGCACGAAACCCAATGTCACGTCGCATTTGCATCCCTTTGAAATGCAGTTGATCAGCCAAAGCGTAGGCGTGTGTCTGGGCTTGCTTGACAGTGTCGCCAAGGGCGGTCACGCACAATACCCTTCCACCGCTGGTGAAAATCTTTCCGTCCTTAAAAACCGTGCCAGCGTGAAACACCATGGCCTCATCTGTATCAGATGGGAGTCCGTGAATCTCCTGCCCAAGTTCGGGGGTTGCGGGGTAGTTAGCGGCGGCCATGACCACGCCAAGTGCACAACGCCTGTCCCATTGCAATTCGATGTTTGACAATGTTTCGGGGTCTGCATCCGTGGCCGCCCATAGCAATTCAACCAAATCACTTTTAAGGCGCATCATGATGGCTTGTGTTTCAGGGTCGCCCATTCGGCAGTTGAATTCAAGTACTTTGAGCTTTCCTTCTCGACCAATCATCAAACCCGCATACAAAAAACCTGAGTAGGGAATGCCATCTTGTTGCATGCCTTTGAGTGTGGGCTGAATCACTTCTCGCATGACTTTGGCGTGTATTTCTGGCGTGACCACTGGTGCGGGTGAATAAGCGCCCATACCGCCCGTGTTGGGCCCCATGTCGGCATCCAACAAGCGTTTGTGGTCCTGCGAAGTGGCCAAGGCCAATGCAGTCAAGCCGTGGGCTACAACCATAAAACTGGCCTCTTCACCGTCTAAAAACTCTTCAATGACCACCCTTGCAACGCCCTGGTTGTGCAAGACACCCGCATCCTTGGCAAGCATATGGTCGATGGCTGCATGGGCTTCTTGCAAATTCATGGCCACCACCACACCTTTACCGGCCGCCAAGCCATCGGCTTTCACCACGATGGGCGCGCCCTTGGTATCCACATAAGCATGGGCCTTGGTGGCATCTTCAAAAACTTGGTATTGAGCGGTGGGAATCCCGTGCCTGAGCATGAAGGCTTTTGAAAATGCTTTAGAACTTTCAAGCTGGGCAGCCGCTTGCATGGGGCCAAAAATGCGCAATCCGTGTTGGCGAAATTCATCCACAATGCCGCCCGCCAATGGGGCCTCGGGGCCGACCACCGTCAAATCAATGTGGTTAGCTTGCGCCCATTCGCGCAGTGCCACTTTGTTTGTGAGCGCTATGTTGTCAAAATCTTTGTGCTTGGCCGTGCCGCCGTTGCCTGGGGCGAGGTAAATGCGTTGAACAAGAGGCGAAAGGTTGAGCTTCCAGGCCAGTGCATGTTCTCTACCACCACCACCGACCATTAATATTTTCATAGGGCAGCGTTATGAAAAACCTCTTGAACATCGTCGAGTTCTTCAAGGGCATCAATGATTTTTTGCATTTTCAATCTGTCGTCGTCATTCAAATCGATGGTGACTTCAGGGCGATAAGTCACTTCAGCCATGCCCGCTGAAAGGCCCACACCGTCAAGAGCCGCCTTGACAGCCTCAAAAGCAGTGGGAGAGGTTAAAACTTCAACAGCCCCATCTTCATCAACCAAGACATCGTCTGCACCTGCGTCCAAGGCGGTTTCCATCACTGCATCTTCAGATGTGCCAGGCGCCAACAGAAGTTGCCCACAGTGCTTGAATTGAAAGGCCACAGAACC
>CAMDIP010000013.1 GCA_945899335.1 Bordetella parapertussis | reverse complement strand
CTCGCGCCTCCATTATTCAAAGCCACTGAATCAGTAATGTGGCAATTAGATATTTAAGGCATGAACAGCTTATATAGATTGGTGAACTTAGAGCCTTCAGCAGCAGAAACAGACACTGGGCTGGGTGTTGAAGGAACTGTCTGCGCAGTCTTTTTGATACGCACAGGTGCATACAGTTCAACTGTTCTCTCAGAAGTCTTAAAGGACGGACCACTCAAAGCCGTTGCAATGCTTGCTTTAGAAACTGTAGATCTGGCTATCGATGCCCTAACCCCATCCAATGCTGTTTGAACTGGATTGATAGTTTTTTTGGAACTTGCAGGCGGATTACTAAAATCAATTTTCATATTGGGGAAACAAGAATTAAATAATTTGAATACCTTTCGTCATAATCATGCTGAAAAAGAAATTTCTTAATAGGTGTTTACCCTTTACTAATGCATAAATTGAACGAGATTGAAATTCAGGTTAACGGCATTGACTTTGTTTGCCTGACCCAAGGACGTGGCCCACTTGTGTTGCTGGTCCATGGTTTTCCGGATATTCCCCAAACGTGGGCCGCGCAAATGCAGGCATTAGCTGATGCGGGCTACCAAGTCGTTGCGCCTTATTTGCCGGGCTACTTGCCCTCACGAGTTACTGCTAACGTCTATTTTGACAAAGCGAGTTTGGTCAATGGCATCGCGGGTTTGATCGAGGCCCTTTCCCTTCAGCAAAAACTGCATTACGTAGGGCAAGACTGGGGCGCCATCATTGGCTATGCCCTGTGTGCGTCGCGTCCCGATCTGCTGCGCAGTGCTGTATTGATGGCGGTGCCGCATCCGAAAGTGGTTGCAAAGCATTTGTTAGTACCCAAATACATTCAACGATCTTTCCATTGGTGGTTTTTTCAGCAAGCGCAATTGCCTGAGCAGGCATTGATGGCCAACGACATGACTTTCATAGATTACCTTTGGCAGCATTGGTGTGTGCCTGGCTATGAAGACAAGGCGCACATCGAACAAGTGAAAGCGTGTTTGCGTCAAGATGGTGTGCTTCACACCGCACTGGCTTATTACCGCGCCATGTTTGACATCAGTAAAGCTGATCCCGCTTTGTTGACTTTGCGAGAAGCTATGCAGCGCAACATCACCGTACCCACCTTGGCCTTGTGTGGGGCAGACGATATGCGGGCCGAGTTAATGCGTGAACAAGAAAAATATTTTGCAGGGCCTTATACCTACAAAGAAGTACACCATGCAGGACATTTTTTGCATCGCGAACAAAGTAGTGTCGTTAACAACCTTTTACTTGATTGGTTGTCGAATTCATAAGCTGTGGACTGGGGTTAACCATAGGTAATTAACACTCTCATACCCGCGAAGATATCCTGTTGCAGAATTTTGTCGTGAACAGGCGCTGAAGATGGTTGATGATGTCATCCTAGAAACCCACCAATTGGTTAAAGAGTTCAAAGGATTTGTGGCTGTCAACGCAGTGGATTTAAAAATACAGCGTGGCTCGATCCATGCCTTAATAGGCCCTAATGGCGCTGGCAAAACCACCTTCTTCAATTTGCTCACCAAATTTTTGATACCCACCAGTGGGCGTATTCTATTTAACCAACAAGACATCACCTCGGAAAAGCCCGCCCAAGTGGCGCTTAGAGGCATTGTTCGGTCTTTCCAAATCTCTGCCACTTTTCCCCATTTGACGGTTTTGGAAAATGTGCGCATTGCACTGCAGCGCTCTGTGGGTTCTTCTTTTGATTTCTGGCGCTCACAAAACAGCTTGAACCGACTCAACGACCGTGCCATGCAGCTGCTGCAAGAGGTTGAGTTGGGCGATTTTTCAAAAGTGCAGGCAGTTGAACTGTCCTATGGCCGAAAGCGTGCCCTGGAAATTGCAACCACCTTGGCCACCGAACCTGAACTCATGCTATTAGATGAACCTACTCAAGGCATGGGCCATGAGGATGTGGACAAGGTCACGCAGTTGATTAAAAAAGTCAGCGTCAATCGCACCGTGTTGATGGTTGAACACAATATGGGCGTGGTTTCGCAAATTGCCGACACCATAAGCGTGTTGCAGCGCGGTCAAATCATTGCTGAAGGGCCTTATGCCAAGGTCTCGCAAGATCCTTTGGTTCTGGAAGCCTATATGGGCAGTGCCGACGCTGCCTTGGCAGGTTCCCATGGTCACTGAATCCAGCGCTGCAGTGCCGTTTCTTCGCATGCAAGGCGTGAACGCCTTCTATGGTGAGTCGCATATCTTGCATGGTGTGGATTTGGTGGTCAACCAAGGTGAGTTGGTGACCTTGCTTGGGCGCAATGGCGCAGGCCGCACCACCACCATTAAGTCGGTATTGGGTTTGGTGGGGCAAAGAAGTGGCTCTATTGAAATTTTGGGTCAAGAAACCATTGGCTGGGAAACCCACCACATCGCCCGTTTGGGTGTGGGTTATTGCCCTGAAGAGCGTGGTATTTTTTCAAGTTTGAGCTGTGAAGAAAACCTTCTTTTGCCACCTGTCATTGCGCCAGGCGCCATGACCTTGGATGAGATTTACAGCATCTTTCCCAATTTGTATGAGCGCAGAAACAGCCCTGGCACCCGTTTGTCGGGTGGTGAGCAGCAGATGCTGGCGATTGCCCGTATCTTGCGCACAGGTTCGAAGATGTTGCTGCTCGATGAAATCTCTGAGGGTTTAGCGCCAGTGATTGTGCAGGCCTTGTCGCGCATGATTCAAACTTTGCGTGAAAAGAAATTCACCATCATCATGATTGAGCAAAATTTCCGCTTTGCCAGTGGTTTGGCTGACCGCTTTTATGTGATGGAACATGGCCGCATCGTTCAAGGCTTTGCTGCTAATGAACTGTCAAGCAAGATGGCCATGCTTAACGAGTATTTGGGTATTTGATTTTCACAGGAAGAACTGATATGAAATTTTCTTTAAACACTTTACTGGCTTGTATGTTGGCCGCGGTGGGCTTGAATGCACATGCGCAAATTTCCGATGGTATTGTGAAGATCGGTGTGCTTAACGATATGTCGGGTTTGTATGCCGACATCACTGGCCCTGGCTCAGTGGTCGCTGCCAAGATGGCGGTAGAAGATTATTTGAAGAGCAGCAAAAGCAGCTTAAAAATAGAGATCGTCAGCGCAGACCATCAAAATAAGGCTGATATCGGCTCCAACATTGCTCGCCAGTGGTACGACACCGGGAAGGTGGACATGATCATTGATGTGCCCACATCGTCCGTGGCATTGGCCATCAGCCAAGTCAGCCGTGAGAAGGGAAAAATCCATGTCAACACAGGCGCGGCCACTGCTGACTTGACAGGCAAAGCTTGCTCACCCAACACCATTCACTGGCTGTACGACACTTGGATGTTGGCCAATGGCACAGGCAAAGCGGTGGTGCAACACGGTGGCAGCAGCTGGTTTTTCTTGACGGCTGACTATGCGTTTGGCCAAGCTTTAGAACGCGATACCGAAGCGGTGGTATTAAAAAACGGCGGCAAGGTGTTGGGCAAAGTACGTCACCCATTAGCGACGCAAGATTTTTCTTCCTTCTTGTTGCAAGCACAGGCTTCTAAAGCCAAGGTCATTGGTTTGGCCAATGCAGGAGGAGACACCACCAACGCCATCAAACAAGCTTATGAGTTTGGCATTGTCAAAGGCGGGCAAACATTGGCTGGCTTGCTGGTGTTTTTGACCGATATCCATTCGCTGGGACTTGAAAAAGCTCAGGGCTTGTACTTGACCGAAACCTTTTACTGGGACTTGAACGACCAGACCCGTGCTTGGTCCAAGCGATTTGCCGCACTTCACGGTGGTAAATATCCCTCTATGGACCAAGCCGGTGTGTATGCGGGTATCTTGCATTACTTGAAAGCCATTGATGCTGGCAAAAACGATGATGGCACCAAGGTTGCACAGAAGATGAAAGACTTGCCCACCGATGACGTCTTGTTTGGCAAAGGCAGCATTCGCAAAGATGGCCGTAAATTGCACCCCGCGTATTTGTTTGAAGTGAAAAAGCCGTCAGAGTCCAAAGGCCCTTACGACTACTACAAATTGCTGGCAACCATTCCTGCAGACCAAGCCTTTAGGCCGTTGAACGAAGGCGATTGCCCTCTGGTGAAGAACTGATAAGAGTATGGAACTGTTTGGCATTCCCTCGCAAGCGCTGTTTGGTCAGTTGTTGATCGGTTTGATCAACGGCTCGTTCTATGCCTTGCTGTCGTTGGGATTAGCTGTGATTTTTGGCTTACTGAACATCATCAATTTCACCCATGGTGCCCAGTACATGATGGGTGCATTTGTGGCCTATCTGTCCCTGCAATGGTTTGGCTTGAACTATTGGCTTGCCTTGCTCATTGCCCCTGTCGTGGTGGGTGCCACAGGCGTTCTGATAGAGCGAACGATGTTGGTTCGTTTGTACAAGCTAGACCACCTGTACGGATTGTTATTGACCTTTGGTTTGGCGCTTATCTTTCAAGGTTTGTTCCGTAACGCCTACGGGGCATCTGGTATGCCCTATGCCGTGCCTGAGATGTTCCAAGGGGCGGTAGATTTGGGCTTTATGTTTTTGCCCAAATACCGAGCGTGGGTCATCGTTGCTTCGGTTTTGATTTGCTTCTCGACATGGTTTGTGATTGAGCGCACCAAGCTTGGAGCGTACCTAAGGGCGGCGACAGAAAATCCGTCATTGGTCCAAGCCTTTGGTATCAATGTGCCACGCATGATCACGCTGACCTATGGTTTTGGCGTGGGCTTGGCGGCCTTGGCGGGTGTCATGGCTGCCCCTATTTACCAAGTTAGCCCAATGATGGGGGCTGACATCATCATTGTGGTGTTCGCGGTGGTGGTGATTGGCGGCATGGGTTCCATCATGGGCGCCATCTTGTCTGGCTTTGGCCTGGGCTTGATTGAGGGCTTGACCAAAGTGGTTTATCCCGAGGCCTCCAACACCGTGATCTTTGTCATCATGGCGATTGTGTTGCTGATCAAACCTGCTGGCTTGTTTGGAACTGAGAAGTGATGCCATGAACAACCCTGTGTTTAACAGCCAAGACCTTCGCCACCAGTGGGTAGCCGCAGGCTTGATGGTGGCGTTCTTTGCTATCGCACCTTATTTTGTTTACCCCGTGTTTTTGATGAAGGTGATGTGCTTCGCACTTTTTGCCTGCGCTTTCAATTTGTTGCTGGGCTTTGGTGGCTTGCTGTCTTTTGGTCACGCTATGTTTTTTGGCACCTCGGGCTATGCAGCCGCCCACGCGGCCAAGGTCTGGGGTTTGACCCCAGAGCTCAGCGTACTGTTTGCCACGCTGTGTGCCACTGTGCTGGCTTGGGTGGTTGGTTTGCTGGCCATTCGCCGTCAAGGCATTTACTTTGCAATGATTACTTTGGCCTTGTCGCAAATGGTGTACTTTGTCTATTTGCAAACGCCTTTCACTGGCGGTGAAGACGGTATTCAAGGGGTGCCACATGGACAGTTGTTTGGGTTCATCGATTTGAACAACGAAGTGGCCATGTATATCTTTGTGTTGGCCATTTTTCTCTTGGGCTTTGGCTTGGTTTGGCGCATTGTCCATTCGCCTTTTGGACAAGTGCTTAAAGCCATTCGAGAAAACGAGCAACGCGCCTTGTCATTGGGCTATGACACCGACAGGTTCAAGCTGATTGCATTTATTTTGTCGGGTACTGTGGCTGGAATGGCTGGCGGCACCAAAGCCTTGGTTTTTCAGTTGGCATCTTTAACGGATGTTCATTGGACCATGTCCGGCGAAGTTGTACTGATGACCTTGGTCGGGGGCCTAGGTACTTTGTTTGGCCCCGTGGTGGGTGCTGCTGTCATCGTCACCATGCAAAACTATTTGGCTCAATTGGGCTCTTGGGTTACGGTGGTGCAGGGACTGGTATTTGTGGTTTGCGTCATGCTGTTTCGCAAAGGCGTGGTTGGCGAGATTGCCAACCTGCTTAAAAAGCCTTTGTAAAACCACTTAATAGCGGTTGTAAATTTCCAGCGCTTTGAGCATGGATTTTTCTTTTTCAATGATGGGAATCATCTTGGATTCTTTGTCATCGTACTGTTTAAGCAAGGCTATGATTTTTTCTGCATGAGCAGCAGGCACCACCACCACACCGTCAGTGTCGCCCACGATGTAATCGCCAGGGTTGACCATTACATCGCCACATTTCACAGGTACTTGTTTTTCTGCGCCGACCATTCTGCCCACAGAGGTGGCGGGTGTGATTCTGCGCGACCACACGGGGAAACCCATACGCTTTAATTCCGCTACATCTCGCACCGCGCCGTCAATGACTGCCCCCGCCAATTTGCGCACCTTGGCGGTGGTACCCATCAAATTACCCATGGCGGCAATGTCTACGCCGTCTTGCATGACATACACCAGCACAGAACCTTCGGGTGCTTGATCCAAAATTTCTAAAGCGGAATTCGGGTACTTGCGGCTATCGTTTTTAAGCACAGGGCGCAGCAAGGCTGTGACGGCACGACCGACCACCCGCGCCTCGAAGATCGGCTTCATGTCGGCAGACATCCAACCTCTGGCACCTGTGGCCTCTTCGATGGCGTCTGCAATATTGCCAGTGCTGTTTTCTGGCAATGACAGTGCTTTGATGATTTCCGCCTCCGACATGGCGGCAAAAGCTGACGGGAAACCAAAACAGAGCAACAGTGCACAAAGTTGAAAAAAGCGTTTCATGGGTTGTGTCTCCAGAAGATGGTCAAAAAGCTTGAACGATGGTACAAGATTTGCTAATTCAGGCCTATGTCTCACGTCATTCAGCCCCATTCGCCAACGCTTGCGCCTTCTCCGCAGTGCCAGACCTGCCTTTACCTGATGCCCTCTGAATCTTCACGCACAAGCTTGCGTTGCGGGTATCAGTATTTCAAAAGTCCGGTGTTGATGCGTAAGTTTTTGCAGATGAAGCATTTCGCGGAAGTCAAGCCCATGAACGCCTGTGAAATGTGGAAAGTAGCAGACCAAAACAGTGCAGATCATGCACCGTAAATCCTTGGATGCACAAACTCTGTGCTATCAACGACAGACTAGGCTTTATGGGCACTTAAACCTTTAATAAGAAATCTTACTTTTTACTCACAGATACCCATGGAACCTTCTAATCAGACATAGGTATGTATGAAAAATCATGCTTAAATGCAATTTGTTTCTTAACAATCTATGTAGTCATGAAGCGCTTGTGGTTTTTTTTAATGACGCTGTTTTTTTTAGCAGCTCCGCATGCGGCAGCGACCCCCCTCGCTATAGAGTCAGCTTATCTGGTTTCGTCAAGCGACAGCATTCAGTTGAAAGAAGTCGCGTCATTTCCCAATGACGCATTCAAAACCTTTCATAAAGATCTGCGTTTAGGGTTTATAGAAAAACCTGTTTGGATCAAGCTTCGGATATTCCCGCAGTCCCCCATAAGTTTTGAAAATGCTTCCAACATTGGGTATGACAGCGCTGTTGTGTTGAGAATAGGCTTGTTAGCACTGGACAGTATTGAGTTATTTGAGATGGTGAATGGTGAATGGATCAAGCAACACCGAGGGGACAAGGTCAAGCAAAAATATGCCAGTTGTCTGGATGATTTCCATTGCTTTGAACTGCGTTCTGACCCAAAAGACCCCATTGACCTTTACCTGAAAATTCAAACTACCACCATCAACACAGTTGTTCTGGAAGCTGTGCCGCTCAGGGATTTGCCCTTGTCGGTGGCTAACCGCATGGTCACGCTTATCGGCACTTTTGCGGTAGCCACAGCTTTGCTTGTGATTGGGCTTTTGTTTTTCGTGATTGAGCGTTCAAGCTTGGTAGCGACATTTTGTGCTTACCAAATATCTGTTGTGCTGCTGATTTTATTGAGCACTGGTTTGTCGGCCAGAGTGTTTGAAGACCCTTCACCAGAGCTGATGAACAACCTGAATCAATACCTGTTGAGCATCCGCGCCATATTCAGTGTGCTTCTGGGCTATGTTTTATTACAACCGTATAAATTGCACGCCTACTACCGTAAAGCGATGTGGTTTTTAGCAGGTCTGTGTGTGTTGTCGATGTACTTCGTTGTGAGCGATCAATTTTCCAACGCAAGTCGCTTGACCATCGCTATTCATGTGATTTGCTTTCTGGTGCAAATTTTGGGGGCGGCAACAGCCCAAAATATTTCAAAACTACTGCGCTGGCTAACCTTGATCGGGTATCTGATTTTTGAGATTATGTTGATAGGCAGTATTTTTACGGCTTTCAATCTCTACCCAGAAATTTCTCAATCCACTCCGCTTTTTATGCAGAGTTTGGGGGATTCGCGGTTGAATGGTAGTCGGGTGGGCATATTTTTATTTGCGATTCTGATTATTCAGGTATTTGATCGCAGAAGAATCAGCAATGAGACCCTGGAAAATTTCAAGCTTGAAGCAGCCAAATCCACAGCCCAGCGTGAGCGTTTGACAGAACGCCAAAGCATGATTGATATGCTGACCCATGAATTAAAAAACCCTCTCGGCACGATTCGCTTTGCCATCGCCAGTTTGAAGCGCAATGTGTCTATAGACAGCGATTCGCTGCAAAGGGTCAAACGCATTGATGATTCAGTTGAAAGAATGAACGAATTGATTGAGCACGTAGCGCTGTCGAACAAAATCGATCGATTCGATGCCAGTCAGGGCAAGGAGTCAGTAGACATTACAGAGCTCATAGAAGTCTCAATTGGTGACTATGCTGATATTCGGATCTTCAAAATAGAGGTTGAACATGGTTTATGCATCTCCACCAGTCGTTTGATGATCTCACTGATTCTGCAAAATTTAATCAGCAACGCCTACAAATACCATTTGCCAACGGACACGGTATTGATTAAAGCCTTTTCTCAAAATCATACAGCCGTGATTGAAGTCTCGAATACGATTGAAAGTGACAAGTCACCTGATCCAACCAAGTTGTTTCAAGCTTACTACCGTCATAACAATGTTCAAGAACAGTCTGGCATGGGCTTGGGTTTGTCGTTATCCATGTCTGCTGCTGAAAAAATCAATGCGACGCTTGAATTTTCACAGGAACGAAATTTGGTTGTCTTTTCTCTTAAGGTGCCTTTATGAAAAAACACCTCGCGACGCCGTTGGTCGCTTTACGCCCATCATTGCGAGTGGCCATTGTGGAAGACGACAGATTGCTTCGGCAAGAAATTGAGCTGCATCTGACTGCCAACGATTTTTCTGTCGTGGGTGTTTCCAGCGCTGCTGCTTTGTATGACCTCACTCAATCAGAGCCCATCGATTTGTTCATCATTGATTTGAATTTGCCCGGTGAGGGTGGTCTGAGCTTGTGCAAAAGGCTGAGGGAGTCTTTGCCAAATGCAGGCATTGTGATCATGACAGCTCGCGTTGCTTTGCATGACAGATTGGCCGGCTACAGCCATGGCGGTGCAGATTTTTACTTGACCAAGCCGATCTCACCAGACGAGTTGGTTTTGGTTCTGCAAAACTTAGGCAAGCGAGTGAAAAAGCAGGACTCTGCCAGCAGTTGGAGCTTGAGCCTTCGTGACCGCCTTTTGACAGGACCCCAAGAGGGCCAGAAGCTGCGCTTAACCAACCGAGAAAAAGTGTTGCTGGTGTCCTTGAGTCACGCCAAGGAGCATATTTTGGAGTCAGGCGCTCTGTGTGATTTATTTTCACGCGAAGACGATGAAGAAGGCATGACCAAACATGCTTTGGAAGAGTTGATTGCCCGTTTGCGCAAGAAATTCAAAACTGTGCAGGAAGCCGATGCCGAGCCGGCTATTAAGTCGGTCTGGGGGGTTGGTTACCAGCTGTGCGTGCCCATTAGCTTGGTGTACTAGGCACGCACTTGGTGGTGATTAGCGGTTGACCAGTTTGGCTGGAACCATCAAGGTAATTGCAGCACCTATGACCAAGACAGCTGCCAGCAGGTACATGCCTGAGTCGGTGGAAGAGGTAAGTTGCTTTAGCCAGCCCACCAAATAGGGCGCCAAAAAACCTGCCAAATTCGCAATCGAGTTGATGGCGGCAATTCCGGCAGCTGCACCGGCACCCACCAAGAACGCGGTGGGCAAGCTCCAAAACAAGGGGATGGCAGACACGATGCCCATGCAGGCCAGTATGAGCGCAGCAAATGAGAGGTAATGGTTGCCAGACAAAAGCACTGACAAAATCAAGCCTGTAGAACCCATGAGCATGGGTATGACCACATGCCAGCGGCGCTCACGCATCTTGTCTGCACTTCGAGCAAACAGCAACATAGAAAAAACAGCTGCAATCCAAGGAAGAGATGACAGCATGCCAATTTCCAAGTTGTCTGTGATACCCATGCCTTTGATGATGGTGGGCAACCAAAAACTCACTCCATACAAACTCATGGCCATGGTGAAGTAAATAGCGCTCATGGTCCACATTCGGCCGCTTTTAAAGACCTGCATCATGGGCACATGTTCTTTGTCGCTTTCTTCTTCTTGAATGCGTTTTTGCAACATATCGCGCTCTTCATCTTTCAGCCATTTGGCGCTGGTGATGCGATCATCTAAATAGAAATACACCACCACGCCAATGATCACTGAGGGAATGGCCTCAAGCAAGAACATCCATTGCCAGCCGTGTAGCCCGCTGACCTGATCCCAGCTCTTCATGATCCAGCCCGATAAGGGGCCACCAATGACGCCTGCCAAGGGGATGCCGGTCATGAACATCGACACAATACGAGCACGACGGTGTGAGGGATACCAGTAGGTGAGATACAAAATAATACCGGGGAAAAAACCGGCTTCTGCCAGTCCTAGTAAAAACCGCATGACATAAAACTGTGTTTCAGTTTGTATGAACATCATGCCGCCGGAAACAATGCCCCAAGTCACCATGATGCGGGCTATCCAAACACGGGCACCTACTCTGTGCAAGATGATGTTGCTGGGCACTTCAAAAAAGAAGTAACCAATGAAAAACATACCTGCCCCCAAACCATAAACGGTGTCAGAAAACCCCAAATCGCCCGCCATTTGCAACTTTGCAAAACCAACATTGACGCGGTCTAAATAAGCAACGATGTAACAAAGCAGCAGCAGGGGTATGAGTCGCCAAGTGACCTTGAGATAGGTGGCTTCTTCAAAGGGGGTAGAGGGTTGTAGAGCGGTGTTCATGCATAAACCTTTGTGCTGAAACAGCAGAGAGTTCACCTTAGCATAGGGAATATGGTCATGTCTGTTTTAAGTCGTCTTGCGGTTCAGTTGCGAGGGTAAATACCGAGGTTTCGACTGGTATAACCTCAGTGACATTTATCTTTGTGTGATCTTATGCATTTGCTTTCATTGGCCGCTTGTTACTTTTTCAGTTTGATTTTTTTGCTGACCGTGTCCCCCTTATTGGCAGGGGAGTTACTTAAAGAAGATATCGACAAAATCTTTGCAGATACCTTCATGGTGGGGGAAATGCAGTCAGGCATGCCGCTGTACCCCTTGTTCAGCAAAAACTCGGAAATGCCGGACGCTAAACCCGAACATAAGGGCTATGTGTTTGAGTCGGTTGATTTTGAACCAGTGCGTGGTTATGGGGGCAAGCCCATCAATATTTTGGTGGCCATGGATACAGAAGGTCGATTTATTGAGTCGCGACTGATCAGTCACCGCGAGCCTATTTTTCGATCTGAGGCGGGCATTGCCAAGCTGGCAAAGTTTGCAAAGCAATACGAGGGCTTGACAGTTAACCACAATATTGAAATCTTTGGTCATTTGGCAACCGCCCGAAGAGATGATCAGTACGCAGCATTGTTTGGTGTGCAAGCAGGCACGGTGAGTGCAAAAGCGATTGACCGCACCATCGTTAACTCTGCAGCCTCTGTGGCGTTGGCGCACATAGAGGCGAGCAAGTTAGGGCAGATCGCAGGCAGCAGCGCTTCGAGTTCAGTCAAGCGCAAAGCCGAAGATGACACTTTCAAGCCTATAACCTGGGACACCCTGCGTTCGCGTGGCATGGTCAGTGAGTTCACGATTAAGCGCGGTGAGATTGAGAAATTATTTGCAGGTACACGTGCCGAAGGTGCAGACAAATCAGCCGCTAGCAAGCCCGATGAAGTGGCCTTGACTTTTCATACGGCTTTGGTCAGCTTGCCCTCGATTGGCCGCAACTTGTTGGATGAAGATGGTTGGCGCTTATTGGGGGCTAACAGGCGTTTGTCGCAGGCCCTGATGGTGACCGAGAGTGGACCTCTTTACAAAATGAACTATGAGAGCCAACGCATCGTCGAAGACATTCCTTTCATCGTTTCGCAAGATGGCAAAGAGCTCAAACTGCGGCCCATGGCTTATGACAAAGGCTTGAAGGTCCCTGGCTACCCCGATAAAACCGGTGCGTATTTTTATGTCATTGATACTGCGACACCCTTGGATCCCGCGCAAGGTTTTGATATCCAGCTGAAATACGGTCGACGCTTTGGTAATTTCCCCAACCAAGTGGAAAGCCGTCGCGTTGACATCCCCTACAGTTACCACGGAATCCGTACACAGTGGCATTCACTGTTAGATACCGATTTTTCCACCCGTGAATGGGCTGATGCTTGGCAAACACGATCGACGGAGATAGCAGTCTTGTTGCTGGGTTTGATCGTTCTGAGTTCAGGGTTGTTTTTGCAAAAGCGTCTCAGTCTCAACTCGAAGCGGTTCAAGGTGCTGCGAAGTGCATATTTGGTTTTCACAGTGGGTTTTATTGGCTGGTATGCCCAAGGTCAGTTGACTATTGTGAACATCACGGCGGCTATTGAAGCGCTGGCAGGAGGGGAAGATTTAAGCTTTTTCATGAACGACCCCATGACGGTGATCTTGTGGGTTTTTGTCGCTGTCACTTTGTTGATTTGGGGCAGGGGTACGTTTTGCGGATGGCTGTGTCCTTTCGGCGCATTGCAAGAATTGATCAGCTTGGTGGCTAACGCCATTGGCATCAGACAACGACGCCTTAGAACAGCCTTGGATGCCAAGCTCAAATGGTTCAAGTACGCTGTGCTGGCGTTTGTTTTAGGCTCGTTGTATGTATCCCCCTCATTTGCAGAGTTGGCGGTAGAAGTGGAGCCCTTCAAAACAGCCATCAGCATGTACTTTGAACGTGACTGGCCTTACGTCGCTTGGGCGGTGTTTTGTTTGACTTTGGGCGTAGTGGTTTACCGAGGCTATTGCCGTTATATATGCCCCTTGGGTGCAGCGCTAGCTGCTGTGAATGTGTTGCAGCGCTGGTCTTGGATACCCCGTCGCGAGGCCTGCGGCACACCTTGCCAAACTTGTCGGCACCGTTGTGAGTACCAAGCGATTGAGAAGAGTGGTGACGTCAACTATGCTGAATGCTTTCAGTGTTTGGATTGTGTGTCTATTTACCAAGACGATCAAAAATGTTTGCCTTTGATACAGCATCGCAAAGTTGATGGTCGTTTTATTCCTGTTCACAAAGAGGTGGCCGCATGATGCAGCGCAGACAGTTATTGCAACTTGGCATGGGTTTGGGTTTGGGCCTCAATGCCACTGCGCGTGAGTCCTTGGTCTGGCAAGAGCGCAGTTTGATGGGCTTTGGCACCACGCTTTGGCTCAAAGCCGCGCACACCGATGCAAGCAAGCTGCATGAGGCCTTGGACGCTTCGGTAAAAGCCATTCGTTCAGTTGAAAAGCAAATGAGTTTGTTTGACCCAGACTCTGCGGTCAGTCGTTTGAACCGGCAAGGAGAGTTGCGCAAACCTGATGCGCAATTGCTGTCGGTGTTGACACTTGCTCAATATGTGTCACGACGCAGCGCGGGTGCGTTTGATGTGACCATGCAACCTTTGTGGCGCTTATGGTCATTGCATTCGCAATCTCAAACTTTGCCTTCATCCAAAGCTCTTTCGCAAACACGTTCTTTGGTGAACTGGCAGGCCATGACTGTGTCTGCAGATGTTGTTCGTTTGCATGCCAAAGGCATGGGCGTTTCTTTGAACGGCATCGCGCAAGGCTATGCGGCAGACAAGGTCCGTGCTGTGTTGCAGGCGCATGGCGTGCAGCATGCCTTGATTGACACGGGAGAAACTACCTTTTTAGGTCAGTCTTCCAAAGGAGAAGATTGGCGTTTTGCAGTGGAGCCATCTGCCGCCTCAACTGTTACGCCACCGGTGATCAGTCCTCATGGCTGGGCTATCGCCACATCGTCCGACGCACATACCGTGTTCAGCGCAGACCATGTGCATCACCATATATTGAATCCCCACACAGGCGACTCACCCAGCCATTGGGCATCGGCAAGCGTCATTGCGCCTTCGTGCGCCTTGGCAGACGCCTTGACCAAGGTGTTTTTCATGTGTCCCCCTCAAGGGGTTGAGCGCTTGGCAAAAGCTTGGGGTGTGGACGTGGTTTTGCAGGATAAGCGGGGGAAGTGGTATTCGTATCAATCAACTCAAATGAGTTGAATCAATTCCGAATCCCACACACCAACACCCCTGGATCGTTGTGGGCGATTTCTTGGGTATTTTTGGCATGCGCCACGTCCATGTCACGGGGCAGGGGGACATTGTTTTTCACAGCCAGCACTTCGGCCATGATGCTGACCGCAATTTCCGCGGGAGTTTTGCTGCCAATGTAAATGCCAATAGGGCCACGCAAGCGTTTGAGTTCCTCTGGCGTTTTATCGAGGTGCTCGATCATGCGCTGATGCCGCGCGTCGTTGTTGCGCCTAGAACCAATGGCGCCCACGTAAAACGCATCGGTGTCTAAAGCTTCCAAGAGAGCTAGGTCGTCCAGTTTGGGATCGTGGGTGAGGGCGATCACGCAGCTGCGCCTGTCTGGGCGGAAACTTTGCACCACATCGTCTGGCATCTCACCGGTCAGCGTCACATTTGGCACAGACCACGCGCCGCTGTACTCTTCGCGGGGGTCGCACACGGTAACTGCAAAGCCGTTGAACAGCGCCATGGTGGCTAAGTATTCGGTCAGTTGGCCTGCACCGATGAGCAGCATGCGGTATTCGGGGCCGAAGGTGTTGATGAGTTTGTCGTCGTCAATAAAGAGCTCGGTGGGGGTCTCGCTGGCTTGCAAACTGACCGTGCCAGAAGCCAGCACAGTGCTGCGCTGCATCAACTGGCCTTGCTCCAATGAAAGCACCAAGGTATCCAAACTCTGCGCATCAGGGTCAAACTCTAAAAGCAACTCCAGCGTTCCCCCGCAAGGCAAGCCAAAGCGATGCGCTTCATCAGCGGTGATGCCATACTTCACACGCTGTGGTGCGCCGATGGGAATGACAGAGGTTTCGCCCGTGCTTTGCCCCGTGGCATAGGCCTGTGTGAAGCGGTAAATCAGGTCATCTTCAATGCAGCCACCCGAGACTGAGCCCACCACCGCACCTGTTTCACACAAGGCCATGATGGAGCCAATGGGGCGAGGCGATGAGCCCCATGTGCGAACGACAGTAGCTAGCAGAGCGCGTTGACCTGCTTGGCGCCAGTTGCGCAAGGTGCGCAAGACCATGACATCGATGTTTTCCATAGGGGGAGACTTTAACTTGCTAC
>CAMDIP010000012.1 GCA_945899335.1 Bordetella parapertussis | reverse complement strand
TGGGCTTGGCTCTGCGCGCGTTGTTTGTAGCCGCGAATTGTTTCGCTGATCTCGGCCAAATAGCGGCTGCGTGATGCTGGCACGATGGGTGTTTGGTGTGAGCTGTGACGCACTTTCACCAAGGGTAAACGTCCGTCATTCAGCTTCAGTCCCAGCGACTGCAAACGCGGCTTCATGGCTTGGTAGAGCGCGGTCACACCGTCGTCGTTGAAGTGGGCTGCCATGGTGCCAAATACCGGCATCTGCTCGGTGGGCGTGGTCCATGCCTCTTTGTTGCGCTGCACTTGCTTGGCCACATCGCGCAGCGCGTCGGCAGCACCCTTGCGGTCAAACTTGTTGATAGCGACAAACTCGGCAAAGTCCAGCATGTCGATTTTTTCCAGCTGGCTGGCCGCGCCAAATTCGGGTGTCATCACATACATCGGCACATCCACATGGGGCACGATGGCTGCGTCGCCTTGGCCTATACCCGAGGTTTCCACGATCACCACATCAAAGCCAGCGCATTTGGCAGCGGCAATCACGTCGGGTAAAGCAGCGCTGATTTCGCTGCCGAACTCACGCGTGGCCAAGCTGCGCATGAACACGCGCTGTCCTGATGAATCGGTTTCTGACCCCAATTTATTCCAAGGTGCAATGGCATTCATGCGGATGCGGTCGCCTAGCAAGGCGCCGCCGCTTTTTCGCCGCGAGGGGTCGATGGAGATGACGGCTATTCGCAAGCTGTCGTCTTGGTCGAGACGAATACGGCGAATCAGTTCATCGGTCAGCGATGATTTTCCTGCACCACCCGTGCCTGTAATGCCCAACACAGGTACTTTCAGCCCAGACGCTTGGGCACGCATTTGGGCCACCATCTCGGTATTCGCCTGACCATTCTCAAGCGCAGTGATGAGTTGCGCCAAAGCTCGCCAATGGGCCTCGCTGTGTCCTTGGATGGCGCTCAATGCCTTCGGTGCGTGCGCATTCAAGTCTTGATCGCAGCGCATGATCATCTCGCCAATCATGCCGGCCAAGCCCATGCGTTGCCCGTCTTGCGGGCTGTAAATGCGGGTTACGCCATAGGCTTGCAGTTCGTTGATTTCCGAGGCAACGATCACGCCGCCGCCGCCGCCAAACACTTGAATGTGCGCGCCGCCGCGCTGGCGCAGCAAATCGACCATGTACTTGAAGTACTCCACATGGCCACCTTGGTAGGAGCTGATGGCAATACCTTGCACATCTTCTTGCAGCGCAGCAGTCACCACCTCGTCCACCGAGCGGTTGTGGCCCAAGTGAATGACCTCGGCGCCCATGCCTTGCAGGATGCGGCGCATGATGTTGATAGCTGCGTCGTGGCCATCAAACAAGCTGGCGGCAGTGACAAAGCGAACCTTGTGCTTGGGACGGTAGTTGGCCAGGGCTTGGAATTCGGCGGACAGGTCGGTCATGGCTTAGACGGGGTGAACCGGAAAAAACTAAAGATTGTCAGGGGTTACTGGCGAGAAGCCTGTGCATTTAAATTGACGTAACGTCAATCATAACGTGAAGCGAAAACAGGCGCACAGACCTCAATTAAGCTTTGGGGATGGTGGCTTGATCGACAGCCAATCGCCCACCACTTCCTCATAGGCCAAGCCCAGCGACAGCAAAGCCAGTTCGCCCTGTGGCTGCCCGATCAACTGCATGCCCATGGGCAGGCCTTGGGCGCTAAAGCCCACCGGCACATTCAGCGCTGGTAAGCCCGCCAAGCTGGCGTACAGCACGACTTCCATCCAGCGGTGGTAGGTGTCCATCTGAACCGCGCCCTTGGGGGTTTGAATCTGCTGAGGCCAGCGAAGTGCGGCATCAAAAGGCCATACCTGACAGCTGGGCAAGACCAGCACATCAAAGCGACGCATCAAGCCCAGCATGTGCTGGTAAAAAACCGTGCGCTCTGTGCTGGCTTGCAAAAATTCGCTGGCTTTCATTCCAGCGGCTTGGTCAAATTCCCATAGCGCCTCGGGCTTCACAAGGTCTCGTCCCTTGGCCACCATCGGTGCGATGCGCGAAGCGGTGAGCACCCGTCGCCACGCTAGCCAGGTTTGCCAAGCGGCTTCTGGCGAATAGCCCAATTCCGTGGGTTCAACATGGCAGCCCAAGCCTTGCAGGCGTTTCAAGCCGTTTTCACAAGCGTCCAGCACACCCGCTTCCATAGGTAAATAGCCGTTCAAGTCACCCAACCAACCGATGCGCAAACTCTTGGCCTCAGGCTTCAGCGTTGCAGCAAAACCCGTGGGCAACTTGGCCAACGACAAAGGTGAGCGGGCATCAAGCCCGGCCATTACCTCCAGCAGGTGCGACAAGTCGCGCATGGTTCTGGCCATGGGGCCGTCGGTACCCAGCTGACTCACCCAGACATCGCCAGCTGGGTAAGCGGGTACCCGCCCCTGCGAGGGGCGCAGCCCAAACACATTGTTCCAAGCGGCTGGGTTGCGCAAACTGCCCATAAAATCCGAGCCATCGGCGACCGGCAGCATGCGCTGCGCCAGAGCTACAGCCGCGCCACCGCTGCTGCCTCCCGCGCTGAACGCAGGCTTATAGGCGTTGCGCGTGGTGCCAAAGACTTCGTTGAAGGTGTGCGAGCCCAAACCCCACTCGGGGGTGTTGGTTTTGCCAATCACGATGCCGCCTGCGGCTTTCAAGCGTTGCGTCAGCAAAGCGTCTTCGTGGGGGATGTTGTGGCGCAAAAGAGGCGAGCCGCAGGTGGTGGGAATGCCTGCCACATCCACCAAATCTTTCAAAGCGATGGGCAGGCCGTGAAGCCAGCCGCGCGAATGGCCTTGTGAAAGATCCGTGTCACAGGCTTGGGCTTGCGCCAAAAGCTTGGTGGAGTCTTGCAGGCTGACCAAGGCATTGAAGTGCGGATTGATACTTTCAATGCGATGCAAATAGGCTTGCATCACCTCACGACAAGACACTTGCTTGGCATGAATGGCTTGCGAGAGTTGGTTGGCGCTGAGTTCGGTGATAACCATGCTTGAGCCCATCAAAAAGAGAATCGCTTATATTGAGCTTTAAATGTAGCTTGGCAAACAAGGGGATGGGTATGCGACGCAGTTGGTTAAAAGTCATGGCCGTGGTTTTGGTAGCGAGTTGGCTCGGTATGCCGGCGCAAGCCCAAAACACCTTGCCAGCCAACAAAGTGTTTCGCTTTGTACCCCACGCCAATTTGGCGGTGCTAGACCCCATCTGGACCACCGCCTACGTCACCCGTAACCATGCGTACATGATTTACGACACGCTGTTTTCTGAGGACGCCAAGGGCAATATCCAACCGCAAATGGTGCAAAGCTACACCACCGCCAAGGACGGCAAGACCTGGACTTTCAAGCTGCGCGCGGGCTTGGAGTTTCATGATGGCAAACCCGTCACCAGCGAAGACGTGGCCGCGTCGCTCAAGCGCTGGGCCAGTCGTGACGCCATGGGCGGTATTTTGTTTAGCTTCATCGACAAGATTGAAACCCCTGACGCCAATACCTTTCGCTTTATTCTGAAAGAGCCTTGCGCCATCGTGCTTGACGCTTTGGGCAAGGCGTCTAGCAATGTGCCCTTCATCATGCCCGCCCGCATTGCGGCCACACCCGGCACCGAGCAAATCAAGGAGCATATTGGCTCTGGCCCCTTCATCTTCAAGGCCGACGAGTTCAAGCCCGGTTCTGTGGCGGTTTACTTGCGCAACTCCAAATATTTGTCGCGCAAAGAAGCGACCAGTGGTTTGGCCGGTGGTCGCCCCGTCAATTTCGAGCGGGTGGAGTGGGTCATCATTCGCGACCCGCAAACCCAGTTCAATGCGCTGCAAGCTGGCGAGGTAGACATGGTGGAGCAACCCAGTTTCGAACAATACGAGTCATTGAAAAAAACCGCTGGCGTCAAGGTGGACGATTTTTCACCTGCAGGCTACCAGTACGTCATGCGCTTTAACCACTTACATGCGCCGTTTAACAATGTGAAGATTCGCCAAGCCGCCATGCTGGCGATTGGCCAGCAAGCATTCATCAATACACAGGTCGGCATCCCAGATTTGGTACGAGCCTGCCGCAGCATTTACCCTTGCGGCACGCCCTTGGCTGACGAGAACACCAGTTATTTCACAGGTGTCGCCAATCCCGTCAAAGCCCGCGAATTGTTGAAGGAAGCCGGCTACGACGGCTCGCCCATCGTCATGATGCGCCCTACCGATTTATCCGCTATCACCAAGCTGCCACTGGTGGCCAAGCAGCAACTGGAAGCCGCGGGTTTCAAGGTGGACTTGCAGCAAATGGACTGGGCCTCTTTGGTGGCGCGACGTGCCAAAAAAGAGCCCCCTAACCAAGGCGGTTGGAATATGTTCTTTACCACCTGGACAGCGCAAGACATTGGCAGCCCTTTGAGCAGCGCCATGCTCAATGCCAAGGGCGCGACCGGCTGGTTCGGATGGCAAGACGAGCCGCGCATTGAAGCCTTGAAAGCCAAATTTGCGCGCGCCCATGAAGGCCCAGAGCAGAAAAAAATTGCCTCCGAAATTCAAGCCTTGGTGTTTGAAACTGCGGCCTTTGCGCCCTTGGGTCAGTACCGCAACCCCACCGCCTTGCGCAGCAATGTCAGCGGCATGTTGCAAACCGCAGGCATTCCCGTGATGTGGGGCTTGAGCAAAAACTGATGGCGTCTTTTTTGCTTCGTCGCTTGCTGGCGGTACTCCCCGTGTTGTGGGTGGTGTCGGTGGTGGTGTTTCTCATTTTGCGCTTGGCCCCAGGCGACCCTGCCGCCGTCATTGCCGGCAACAACGCCACCAGCGAAGACATCGCCAACATCCGCAGCCAGTTGGGTCTGGACCGCAATCTCGTCAGCCAATATGGCATTTGGCTGGGTAAGGTGGTGCAAGGCGATTTGGGTTACTCCTATTACTTGGGCAAGCCGGTGCTTGAACTCATCACCCAGCGAATGGAGCCCAGCCTGTCTTTGGCCTTGGGAACCGCCTTGCTCGCGGTGTGTGTGGCAGTGCCCTTGGGCACCTTGGCGGCATGGCGCATGGGTGGGTGGTTAGACCGATCGCTCTCAGCGTTTTCGGTGGCGGGTTTTTCGGTGCCTGTGTTCGTCATTGCCTATGGTTTGATTTATGTGTTTGCGATTCGCTTGCAGTGGTTGCCGGTGCAAGGCTACAAACCCTTGTTTGGCGCGCAAGCGGGCAGTGTGTGGGATTGGGTGCGCCAACTCATCTTGCCGTGGCTGACCTTGGGCACCATTTACATTGCCCTGATTGCCCGCATGACCCGTGCCAGTGTGTCCGAAGCCTTGAGCGAAGACTACATACGCACGGCGCGGGCCAAAGGCATTGGCGAGATGGCGGTGTTGTTGCGCCACGCTTTGGCGAATGCGGCGGTGCCCATCGTCACCGTCATTGGCATTGGTGTGGCCTTGCTCATCGGCGGTGTGGTGGTGACGGAAACCGTCTACGCCATTCCTGGCTTGGGGTCGCTTACTGTGGACGCGGTGCTGAACCGCGACTTCCCTGTCATCCAAGGCTTGGTGCTGTTTTTTTCGTGCAGCTATGTGTTCATCAATTTGCTGGTGGACGTGAGCTATTTGTTTTTAGACCCCAGGATTCGCCACTGATGGCCGCCTCGCTGCAAAGTCGTTTATGGGACCACGGTTCGGTGCGCTTTGGCGTGGCGGTGTTGGCCTTCATGGTGACGGTCGCTTTGCTCGCGCCTTGGTTGGGCACGGTAGACCCCGCTGCGATGGACGCCAACCACATCAACAAAGCCGCGGGCATGGCAGGTGACTTTGCCTTGCCCGACGGCCAAGTGCTGGCCCAAACCTTTTGGTTGGGCACCGATAACTTTGGCCGCGATATTTACAGCCGGGTTTTGTATGGCAGCCGCATCTCGCTGGTGGTGGGCATTGCCACCGCCGTCTTGGCGCTGGGCTTGGGTGGTTTGTGCGGCATGTTGGCGGGCTATTTTCGTGGCGTCGATATGCTGCTGATGCGCTTCATGGATGGTTTGATGGCTATTCCTGCGGTGCTCTTGGCCATCGCTTTGGTGGCGGCTTTGGGCGCGAATGTGGCGACGGTGGTGATAGCGATTGCCATTCCCGAGGTGCCGCGTGTCACCCGTTTGGTGCGCGCCTTGGTGATGACTTTGCGCGAAGAGCCCTATGTGGAAGCTGCCCGCGCTTTGGCGACGCCCACGCCTGTGATTTTGTGGCGGCATATTCTTCCCAACGCCATGGCACCCCTGTTGGTGCAAGGCACGTTTGTGGCGGCGTCAGCGGTACTGACCGAAGCCATTTTGAGTTTCTTGGGATTGGGCTTGCCCCCCGATGTGCCCACGTGGGGCAACATCATGGCCGAGGGGCGGGTGCAGTTCAGCCAGCAGCCGGGCAACGTCTTGTTTCCCGCCATGTTCTTGGTGCCCACGGTGTTGGCCATCAACTTGTTGGGTGACGGTTTGCGCGATGTGCTCGACCCCAAATTTGCCAAGCGGGTGGGTTGATGACGCAGCCTGTTTTGTCCATCGAAAGTTTGAGCGTGGCCCTTCCCAGCGGTGCGGACAGACCGATGGCTTTGCAAGACATCAGCTTGCAGTTATCCGCCGGTGAAACGCTTTGTGTGGTCGGCGAATCAGGTTCGGGTAAGTCGGTATTGGCCACCACGGTCATGGGCTTGCTCGATGGTGAATTGAAAGTGTCGGGCGGCGCGGTGCAGTTGCAAGGTGAGTCTTTGCTTGACGCCAGTCAGGCACGATTGCGTGCATTGCGTGGGCGTGCCATGGGCATGGTGTTTCAAGAGCCCATGACCGCTCTTAACCCCGTGATGCGTTGCGGCGAGCAAATCGATGAACTGTTACGCACCCACACCGATTGGCCAGCCAGCCAGCGCCTCAGTGCGGTGTTGGACATGCTGGCGCAGGTGCGCTTGCCCGACCCCGAGCGCATGTGGCAGAGCTATCCGCACCAACTCAGCGGCGGGCAACGTCAGCGCATCGTCATCGCCATGGCCATGGTCATGAAGCCGGCCTTGTTGATTTGTGACGAACCCACCACGGCTCTAGACGTCACCACCCAAAAAGATATCTTGCAGCTTATTCAAACTTTGCAGCAAGAAACAGGAAGCGCGGTGCTGTTCATCACCCACGACATGGGTGTGGTGGCCGACATTGCCGATCAGGTGCTGGTGATGCACCGCGGTGTCGCGGTCGAACTTGGAAGCCGCGAGCAAGTGCTGCGTTCCCCGCAAGCGCCGTACACCCGCGAGTTGTTGGCGGCAGTGCCCAGCATGACGCCGCCCCCTGCTCGCCACATCGCTGACACGCCTCCTTTGTTGAGCGCCGTGGCAGTGGGCAAAAACTACAACACCACCCGCGCTTTGCACGATGCAAGCTTGGCCTTGCGCGCCGGCGAAACCGTGGGTGTGGTGGGTGAATCGGGGTCGGGCAAGTCCACATTTGCAAGATGTTTATTGCGTTTGATCGACCCCAGCGATGGCGAGATTTTTTGGGGCGAGGACGAGATAGCCCGCTTGCCTGAAGCGCAGCTTCGTCCCTTGCGCCACCGTGTTCAAGTGGTATTTCAAGACCCCAACCGCTCGCTGAACCCGCGCATGACGGTGGGGGAGTCGCTGGTGGAAGGTGCGCGCAACTTTGGCATGACTGCCGCCCAGGCCAAAGCCTTGGCTGAACAACTCTTGCAGCAAGTACAGCTTCCAGTACAAGCCATGGCGCGTTACCCGCGCCAGTTCAGCGGCGGTCAGCGCCAGCGCATCGCCATTGCCCGTGCCTTGGCGTGTCGCCCGCAGGTCTTGGTGGCCGATGAAGCGGTCAGCGCTTTGGATGTGTCGGTACAAGCGCAGATCTTGCAACTCCTGCGCCAAGTGCAGCTGCAATTGGGTTTGGGCTTGTTGTTCATCACCCATGATTTGCGGGTGGCCGCCCAGTTGTGTGACAGCGTCATCGTCATGCACCAAGGGCAGATCGTCGAGCGCGGCGACACCGCTACGCTGTATGCACAGCCGCAGCACGCTTACACCCGCTCGCTGATGGCGAGTGCGCCTGGGGTGTCCGCATGACCAAGGTTTTTATCGCAGGCTTTCAGCACGAGACCAATACCTTTGCGCCCAGCTTGGCCGATTGGGCGGCGTTCAACCGAGGCGACGCGTTTCCTGCTTACATCCGTGGCCAGGCGATGCAAGCGCAGTTCACCGGCGTGAACATTCCGGTGGGTGGTTTTATAGACGCGGCCAAACGCCATGGCTGGCAGCTGTGGCCGTCGGTGTGGGCGGGTGCCAGCCCGTCTTCCTTTGTGACACGTGATGCGTTTGAGCGCATCGCCGGCGACATCCTGCAAGACTTGCAAGAGGCTTTGACGCAAGGCTTAGATGCGGTCTACCTCGATTTGCACGGCGCCGCGGTGGCCGAACACGCCGATGATGCCGAGGGCGAGTTGCTCGCGCGTGTACGCGCCTTGGTCGGTGAACACATGCCCGTGGTAGCAAGCCTTGACTTACACGCCAACGTCACCCACCGCATGTTGGCGCTTGCCGATGCGCTGGTGGCCTACCGCACCTACCCGCACATCGACATGGCAGAAACGGGCGAGCGTGTCGCCGACTTGCTGCAAAGGCGCTTGCGTTTGGGCCGACGCGAGGCTGTGGTGGTACACCGCTTGCCGTATTTGATTTCGCTCAATGCGCAGTCGACTTGGTTGCAACCCGCCAAAGACATTTACGTAGCCATGGCTGACATCGATCGCGAACACACTTGCGTGCTGAGTTTTTGCATGGGCTTTCCCGCTGCCGATTTCGAGGAGTGCGGGCCGGTGTTGTGGGCTTATGGCGAAGAGCCCTTTCAGGCAAAAGCGGCGGCGGATGCTTTAAACACCATGGCCTCTTCCCCCGCGCAGTGGCGCATGGATTTTTTACCTGCTCGAGAAGTTGTCACGCAAGCCTTGGCTTTGGCGGCACAACACACACGCCCTGTGTTGATTGCCGATACCCAAGACAACCCCGGCGCGGGTGGCGACAGCAACACCACTGGCATGCTCCACGCCTTGCTCCAACAAGGGGCTGGCCAACGCTACCCGCAAGCCGTCGCCCTGGGCTTGCTCTACCACCCCGAGGTAGCGGCAGTGGCCTGTGCCGCTGGGGTGGGCGCAGACATTGATGTGGTGCTGGGTGTCTCGGTGTCTACCTATGCGGGCATGAGCGACGCGCCGTTGGCGGCTCGCGCCAAGGTGTTGGCAGTAAGCGATGGCCGTTGTGTTCTCAAGGGCCCGATGATGCGTGGCATGACCAGCCAGTTGGGTGCCAGTGCTTGTTTGGATATTCAAGGCGTACTGGTGGCAGTGGTGAGCGGCAAAGCTCAACTCTTTGACCGCGAAATGCTGCGTACTGTTGGCATCACGCCCGAGGCGATGAAGCTCATTGTGCTGAAAAGCTCCAACCATTTCCGCGCCGACTTTGAACCCATTGCCAGCCATGTGTTGGTGGCCAAGGCCGCTGGCCCCATGGCAGCTGACCCTGCCGATTTGCCGTGGCGAAAACTCAGCCCGCTCACCCGCAAAAGCGCTTAAAAGGAGAAGCTTGGATGACCGACCTGACCCAATTTACCGCCATACAACTGTTAGGCCTGTATCGCAGCGGTGAGGCTTCTCCCGTGGAGGCCACGCAGGCGGTGCTGCAACGCATCGCACGTTTGAACCCTCTGCTCAACGCGTTTTGCTTGATCGATGAAGCCGCGGCCATGGCCAGCGCCCGCCAAAGTGAGGCCAGATGGCAAGCGCACCGCCGCAGTGGCGCGGGCGTCTTGTCTTTGGACGGCGTGCCCATGTCCATCAAAGACCTGATCCTCACCCAAGGTTGGCCGACTTTGCGCGGCAGCAAAACCGTCAACCCAGATCAGCCTTGGGAGGTGGATGCACCAGTTACTGCACGTTTGCGCGAAGCCGGCGCGGTGCTCTTGGGAAAAACCACCACGCCCGAGTTCGGTTGCAAAGGCGAAACCAATTCACTTCTGACCGGTATCAGCCGCAACCCTTGGAACCCTGCGCGAACACCCGGCGGGTCGTCGGGCGGCGCATCCGCTGCGGTGAGCGCAGGCTTGGGACCCTTGGCCATAGGCACCGATGGCGCGGGCAGTGTGCGCATTCCAGCCGCGTTTTGCGGCAATGTGGGGTTCAAGCCCAGCTTTGGCCGTGTGCCGGCCTACCCTTTGTCGCCTTTTGGCTCGGTCGCGCATTTGGGTCCCCACGCCATGACAGTGGAGGAAGTGGCGCTGTTGATGAACGCCATCGCCTTGCCCGATGCCCGCGACTGGACCTCTTTGCCTTTTGACGGTGTGGACTACTTGGCTGGCTTGAAGGGCGGCGTCAAGGGTCTGCGGGTGGCGTACTCGCCCACCTTGGGGTACGCCAAAAATGTTGATCCCGAAATTGCCGCTGCCACTGCGCAGGCAGCCAAGCATTTGCAGGACTTGGGTGCGGTGGTAGAGCAGGTCGACCCGTTGACAGAAGACCCCTTGGACATCAGCACTGGGTTGTGGTTTGCCGGTGCTTACCAAGTGTGGCAAACCTTGAACCCCTCTCAACAAGCTTTGACCGACCCTGACTTCAAATCCCAAGCCGAGCTGGGCGCACAGTTGGACGCCAATGCCATCCATGCACTGACCCAACGCCGTGGCGTATTAGGCTCGCATCTGCGACAGTTCATGCAACGCTTTGATCTGATACTGACACCCAGTACGGCGGTGACCGCTTTCAAAGCACTGCCTGCGGGTCACAGCGTCATGAACTCAGCCGCCATGCTGGGCTGGACGCCGTTCAGTTACCCGTTCAATTTGAGCCAACAACCCGCCATTAGCCTTCCCTGCGGCCTCACCTTAGATGGATTGCCCATGGGGGTGCAGTTGGTGGGCACAATGTTCGGCGATGCGAAGTTGTTGCAAGCCGCGCAGGCTTTGCAAGCTTGCTACCCCATGCAAAGACCTGTGCTTTCTTAACGCACCTTCAGGTCGAGGCTTTTATGGGGCGTGTGCGATCATCATGGGTTAACAAAGAAACCTATGACACAACCCCTTAGTATTGTCGGCTTGGGCGGCACCTTGCGCGACGGATCCTCCAGCGAAAAAGCCCTCAAAATTGCCCTGGCACACGCCCAAAGCTTGGGCTGCGACACCCGCCTTTTTGCCGGTGCCGATTTGCTGCTGGCGCTTTACGACCCTGCGCGTACCGAGCGCAGCCCCGCCGAACTCGCTTTGGTAGACGCCTTGCGCCATGCCGATGGCATCATCTTCGCCAGTCCCTCCTACCATGGCGGTCTGTCGGGTTTGGTGAAAAACGCCATCGATTACATCGAGGACATGCGCGGCGATGAGCGGGTGTATTTGTCGGGCCGTGCCGTGGGGTGCATCGTTTGTGCCCATGGCGCACAGGCCATGGGTACCACGCTGTCCTCCATGCGCGATATCGTCCATACCTTGCGCGGCTGGCCTACGCCCTATGGCGCTACTTTGAATGTCACTGCGCAGCCCTTTGGCAGCGCTGACAAAGCCGCCGACCCCTTGGCTGTTCAAGCTTGCCAAACCGTGGCTGAAGAAGTTTTTCAATTTGCCAAGGCTTTTCGACAAACCTGAGTGGCGTGCAGATGGGTAACATCTCGCCCTCTGTTGCTTCGCAATCCTTCTATGGCATTTATCGCACTTGACGTTGGCAATACCCGCTTGAAGTGGGCGATGTACGACGCCCCTCATCCCCAATCGCAGTTGCTCGCGCAGGGCGCGGTATTTTTAGAAAACATCGACAAGCTTGTCGACGACGAATGGGGCAAATTGCCGGTCCCCGATCGCATGTTGGGCTGCATCGTGGCCGGTGAAGCGGTGCGCCGTCGGGTGGAAGAGCAGCTTGAGTTGTGGGATTTGACCCCGCATTGGGTGGTGTCGTCTGCAAAAGAAGCCGGTTTGGTGAATGGCTATGACCACCCCGCACGGCTAGGCGCGGACCGCTGGGTCGCCATGATCGGCGCATTGGCGCATATGCGGGCGCAAACTGCAGCCGCCGCCGCTCGACCCATGGTGGTGGTGATGGTCGGCACGGCCGTCACGGTGGAAGCGATTTCAGCCGAGGGCGAGTTTTTAGGCGGCTTGATCTTGCCTGGCCACGGCATCATGCTGCGTGCTTTGGAGTCTGGCACTGCGGGCTTACGGGTGCCCACCGGTGAGGTCCGCGCTTTTCCCACCAACACCAGCGACGCCCTCACCAGTGGTGGCACGTTTGCGATTGCCGGTGCGGTCGAGCGCATGGTGCAGCATGTGCGTTCGAACTGCCACGCCGAACCGCTTTGCTATATGACGGGTGGCGCGGGTTGGAAGATGGCACCCAGCATGTCGGTCAGTTGTGAGTTGATCGATGGCTTGATTTTTGATGGCCTGCGCGAAATAGCCGCACAGCGCTTGGCTGCTGTGCCTGCACGTTAAGCCACCAACGTTTCAACCTGCACCGCGCAGTCGTAGAACACCGGTGCGCGGCCCATGTCGGTGAGTCGTTGCGAGGTGAGTTCGTTGACGTTCTTGCCATCGGTGCCGAGCTTGCGCCACCAAATACCCAGTCCCACCACCATACCCACTTGGGCGCGGGTGCTGATCTGCGCTTTGCACTGGTAGCTGCCGCGGTCATTGAAAACACGCACCATCGCCCCGTCTTTGACCTGCCTTGTGGCGGCGTCATCAGGGTGAATTTCAAGGAGCGGTTCGCCCTCCATGTCGCGCAGGCTTTTCACATTCACAAAGCTGGAGTTCAAAAAATTGCGCGCAGGCGGTGAAATCATCGCCAGCGGGTAGGTGGCTTGTGCATTGGCGGGTTCATAGTTGGGCAGGTAGTCGGGCAGGCCGTCAAGCCCTTGCGCCGCCAAGCGTTCGCTGAAGAACTCACACTTGCCCGAGGCCGTGGGGAAACCACCCTGCGCAAATGGCGCATCAGCCACTGGCCAATGGGCAAAACCATCCTTTAACAAGGCATCCCAAGTGACCGGCGCGGCGCTTTGCAAGTTGCGTGGGTTTTGCAGCGCCAAGCGGCACAGGCTTTCGTCGTCTTCTTGCAGCAAGGGGTTGTCCATGCCCATTCTGGATGCCAGTTCACGAAAAATTTGCGTATTGGTTTTGGCCTCACCCATGGGCGCGATGGCGGGGCGATTCAGCACCATATCGGTGTGGCCATAGCTGTTGTGAATGTCCCAGTGCTCGAGTTGCGTGGTCGCGGGCAGCACATAGTCGGCATGGTCGGCGGTGTCGGTCATAAAGTGTTCCAGCACCACGGTGAACAAATCTTCTCGCGCAAAGCCTTTCACTACCTTGGCCGACTCGGGAGCCACCGCCACGGGGTTGCTGTTGTAGACCACCAAGGCTTCGACCAAGCCCTGCGTATTCAAGGCGTCGCCGATGGTGCTCATGTTGATGAGCGGTGCCGTTGCATGGGTGTGCAAATCGGGGCGTTGCAAAGCTACACCATTGTGCAAAGCATGACCTGAAGCGCTCAGTACCACGCCGCCAGCACGGTGGCGCCAAGCGCCGGTGAGTGCGGGCAGGCAAGCCACGGCGCGTACCGCGTTGCCGCCGCCTCTGGAGCGCTGCACACCGTAGTTCAGGCGAATCGCGGCAGGCTTGGTATGCGCGTAGTCGTGGGCGAGTTGACGGATGTCTTCCGCCTTCAAGCCACATACCTCGCCAGCGCGCTCGGGAGGCCATTGCAAAGCGCGTTCGCGCAAGGCCTCAAAACCCACGGTGTGATTTTGAATGTAGTCGTGGTCCAGCCAATCGTGGGTGATGAGCTCGTGCATCAACGCTAATGCAAGCGCTGCGTCGGTGCCAGGATTGAGGGCCAGATGCACATCGCATTTGTCGGCGGTTTCGGTTCGGCGCGGGTCTATGCACACCAACTTGGCGCCGTGGCGTTTCGCCTCTTGCGCGATGCGCCAAAAATGCACGCTGCTGGTGATGACGTTGCTGCCCCAGATGAGGATGAGTTTGGACTCCGCGAAATGCTGAACCTTCATGCCCACCTTGCTCCCAAAGGTTTGCGCCAAGGCTTCGCCGCCAGCGCTAGAGCAAATTGTGCGGTCGAGTTTTGCAGCACCCAGCAGGTTGAAAAACCGCATGGCGATGGACTCGCCTTGCACCATGCCCATGGTGCCCGCATAGCTGTAAGGCAGTATGCGTTCGGGGTGTTTGTCAGCAATGGCATTCAAGCGTGTAGCGATGTCGCTCAAGGCTGCATCCCAACTGACCTGCTGGAACTGGCCGCTGCCCTTGGGGCCCACACGTTTCATAGGGTAAAGCACCCGATCGGGGTGGTAGGTGCGTTCGGTGTAGCGAGACACCTTGGTGCACAGTACGCCATCCGTCAGGGGGTGGTTGGGGTTGCCCTGCACCTTGATTGCCACCCCGTCTTGCACGGTGGTTAGCAATGAACAGGTGTCAGGGCAGTCATGGGGGCAGGCGCCCAAGACGCTGGATGTCATGCTGGTGTAAGTCATAGCTGCATTTTGCACGTCTTTGCGAGGGGCAAAGCCCCGAAGCAATCTGCCCCCACGGCAACCACCAAGGGTTACTAACTCTGTTGAGCAAGGACCAAAATGACATTGCACAGCGAGTGGCGCAGGTCGGCCGTAGCCGACGTTGTGCCAGCATGGAGGCGAGGCCGAGCCTGCGGCACGCGGCGCTAGATTGCTTCGCTGCGGACGCAATGACGGGTGAATGCTTCGGGGCTGAGCCTTTCGCAAAGACGGATCGGGTAGACTAATTCCCCAAGCCAAATACAGAGGGTGAACTTATGAAACTGCTCGACTCCATCGCCACCGAAGCGGCCAGCATCATTGCGGTGCGCCGTGACATACACGCCCACCCCGAACTGTGCTTCCAAGAGCAGCGTACCGCCGATGTAGTGGCGGGCAAGTTGACCGAGTGGGGCATTGAGGTGCACCGTGGCATGGGTACCACCGGTGTGGTGGGTGTTATCAAAAACGGCACTGGCAAACGCTCCATTGGTTTACGTGCCGATATGGATGCTTTGCCTGTGAACGAGGCCAACACCTTCGCTCACGCCAGCAAACACCCCGGCAAGATGCACGCCTGCGGCCACGATGGTCACACCGCCATGTTGTTGGCAGCAGCGCAGCATTTGGCCAAGCACAAAAACTTTGATGGCACCGTGGTGCTGATTTTCCAACCCGCCGAAGAAGGTGGTGGTGGCGCGCGCGAGATGATCAAAGACGGCTTGTTCAAGCAATTTCCTGTGGACGCAGTGTTCGGTCTGCACAACTGGCCGGGCATGCCTGTGGGCACTTTGGCGGTCAGCGCGGGGCCAGTGATGGCGTCAAGCAACGAGTTCAAAATCACCATCCGCGGCAAAGGCTGTCACGCCGCTTTGCCGCACAACGGCATAGACCCTGTGCCCATCGCCTGCGAGATGGTGCAAGCTTTTCAAACCATTGTGTCGCGCAACTTGAAGCCCATCGATGCAGGCGTCATTTCGGTCACCATGATCCACGCGGGTGACGCGACCAATGTGGTGGCCAACAGCTGCGAGCTGCAAGGCACGGTGCGCACCTT
>CAMDIP010000011.1 GCA_945899335.1 Bordetella parapertussis | reverse complement strand
GCCAAAATAGTGGAAGCACGGTCATTCAAATAAGGAGACCGAGGAAATTTTTCATAGTACTTGGGGCGCGGCAACATGACCGCCAGCCGTGCGGCCTCGGCAGCGCTCAACTGAGAAACTGAGCGGCCATAGTAATGCCGTGCCGCCGCATCGACACCAAAAACCCCTTCCCCCCATTCGACGTTGTTGAGGTAGATGTCCAAGATACGTTGCTTGCTTAAGCATTGCTCTAAGACCAGGGTCAAAACCAATTCTTGTGCCTTGCGAAAGAAAGTTCTCTCGCCACTGAGAAAAAGATTTTTTGCTAACTGCTGCGTGATGGTGGAACCGCCCACCACTTTAGGGCTTTGATTTTTAGCTTGCGCTTTGGCCTCAGCCCGCGCGTTTTTACTCCAAGCGCGCTCAAGAGCCTCCCACTGAACACCTGTATGTAAAGCGAAAATATCGTCCTCAGAAGCAATCACGGCGCGTTGAATATGGGCCGGCAGTTTCGGGCGATCCACCCACTTCTGTGACCAACGAATTGAGGAGTATTTGTGACTGATGCGCCCCAACTCAGATCTTTGAAAAGCGGTTGAGCCGGGATCTACATAGCGCATCATCGCAATGCGTGCAACGAAAAAAACCTGCAAACCCAAAGCACACCAAAAGAAAAATACAAGCCATCTTAGTCCCGCAAGAATGAATTTTTGGCGGCGACGCGAAGGCACAGTCATTCGCCTTGCAAAGTAGTTTGTAAAGTGTTGTTGTGGTCAAAACTGAACCGCGTGACCAAAGCCAGTTGGTCCATTTCACGTCGCATAGCATCGTTGAACGGGCCATAGGGAGCGGCGTTACGCGCAATTTGCTTGGCATGAAAGTCAAGCAAAGGGTTGCCCGAGCCTTGGGAAACTTCAGCCGAGATGACTTGTCCGCGTGTGTCGATGGTGATGACCATGATCAACGAGCCATACAGTTTTTGACCCTGCGATTGTGGGAAATCCAAAGTTCCCTTCATTTCAATCTTGCGTCGAATCACGTCGTAGTAGCGAGCGTAAGAGACTTCTTGGGTACTGGGGCTGACATAGCGTTTACGGGGGCGCGCATTCTCTTCTTGTATGCGTTTTTCGATTTGGGCCATCAAGTTGATGAGTTGCTGGCGTTGCCGCTCAATCGCAGGATCTTTGCTGGTGTTGTGCGAGGCATTGAGTTTGGCCAATGTTTGCTTGGTGCGGGTGAGCAGTTCGGCTTGCTCGCGTTCCTTTTCGGCAATTTTTTGCTGTGCTTGGTTATCAGCTTGCCCGGAGCGAGTGATTGGTGAATGGATCAATGGTGAGGTTGATCTGTCATTGGTGGTTTCGCCACCCCCTGCCAAATTGGTTTGTGCAATAGCCTTGGGCTTAGCTGGTGCTTTTTCGTCTGACTCGGTGTTGACCAAAATCACTTCCAAACCAGAGTCGCGCAACAAGCGGTCAATATCTGCAGGCGGGGTCAGTCGAACAGCCAGTAAGACGGCGTGAACTGCCAGTGAAATGCCCAAGGCCAAGGGCAAAAGTCTGTCGGCGTGAAAAAAGGCAACAAGCATCTGCGTTGTTCAAAAAAGTTAGCTGGATGCGACCGGAGGCGCAACGGGTGCAACGTCAGCATCATCCAAGTCAACTGCAATGGCAAGGGGACCTGCCGCCATCTCTTCCTCTTCATCAGTACTTATGGGCTCTTGCATTTGCTCCAAAGATTCAATGAATTGTGCATGGATATCCAAGGCAATCAAATCCATATCACCTAAGCGAACCCGCACCCGACTGCCTCTTTCCAGCGGGGGAGAACCCATCACCGAAAAAACCAAAGGCAAATGGTCAGCACGCGCCAGCGCAGGCTCGCCGGGAAAGGATTTAATCACGGTCGCGTCGAGTTCCGTAAGCGCGTTTTGACGCAAATATTGCAAAGTCCAAAACCGCTCCATGCTGGCTTGGTGGGTGTTGTAGGCGCTGTAGGCAGATTCAAAAGCGGTGATGATGCCAAAGAGTTCTGCATCCTTGGGTTTGAAGGGGGCCGCCAGTGCTGCGGTTGCGCCATGGCGCACGCTGGCAATCAATTGCCACTGGTTGACCAAATCCGTGTAGCGGCGCAGCGGCGAGGTACTCCATGCGTAGCTGGGGACACCGATACCCGCATGGGGCAAGGCCTTGGTGCCCATGCGCACTTTGATGCCAGGCGCCAGAGAAGCTTGGCTGCGGTAGATAGCGGGTACCCCCAAACTGGCTAACCATTGACCCCATGTGCTGTTGGCCAAAATCATGGCTTCTGCCACGATCAGGTCAAGCGCAGACCCGCGTGTGCGAATACTGATGCCTACGCTTTCATGTCCATCTGGGCCGGCATCAGCCACCTCTGCCAAGCGGAAGTTGTAATCGGGACGGTTAAAGGTTTCTGGTTTGCCGCGAACGACTTCTCGCGCTGCTTTCAGATGCTTTGCTAAACGGAACAAGAAGGCCAATTCGGCGTGGGGCATGGCAACCGCTGTTGCTGACTCCAAACTGCTGGCCTCTTTGCATAGCCAACTTTCGGTGACCAGCGTGTCAAGTTGGTCGTGGCGCATATTGGCTTGAATAGGCACCAACTCTAGGCGTGTTTCGGTATTGAGCACAGCCAAAGTTTGTGCATCAAAGCTGACATACAAGGACAAGGCTGGACAGTTGCGACCCTCTTGCAAGGTGTAGGTCTGCACCACGCTATCGGGCAGCATGGTGATTTTGTGACCAGGCATATACACCGTCGATAAACGGGCACGACCACACATATCGATGGCGTCGCCCGGCTTGAGTGCCAAAGCTGGAGCAGCAATGTGGATACCTACAGTGATGCAGTCACTGCCCAAACCTTGAACAGATAAAGCGTCATCAATTTCGGTGGTTTGCGAATCATCGATGGAATAGGCTTTTACATTGGCCAGAGGCAGGTCATTGCTAATGGCTGGTGCTTGAAGTGGGGGGAAGGCTGTCCCTTTAGGGAAATGCTCAAACAAAAAACGCTGCCAGTGAAAGTCGTAAGCAGAGCGGATTGCGCCCGCTTTTTGCAGCAGTACCAAGGGCGCGGTTTGGCTTTGTTTAGAAGCCTCCACAACGGCTTTGTACTCGGGGGCGTTTTTATCAGGCTTGAAGAGAATCTTGAACAGTTGTGCCTGCACTGAAGGAGGGCAACGACCAAGCATGAGCTCTTGTGCCCAATCTGAAATTTGCAGTTGAAGTTGCTTTTTCTTTTCGATAGCGATCAGAGCTTGTTGCACGATATCGGCTGAGGCCTTGCGAAAGCGACCTTTACCGGCTCTGCGGAAATAGTGGGGGGCATCAAACAGGCAAAGCAGGGTGCCCAGTTGTTCGCTGGGACTGGCGTCTTTAGAGAAATAGTCACGGGCCAAGTCGGCAAACCCAAATTCTTCTTCAGGTGCGAACTCCCAAGCCATGTCCACTTCCATGCTCGCCGCTACCGACTTGCCCGCAAGCATGAATTCTGTTGGCTGCGGTTTGTCGAACTTCATCAGCAGTTGGTTGGATTTAACCTTGACACGTTTGCCGCTTTCGAGCTCGAGTTGTGCAGACGCATCAGCCTCGGACAATACCCGTCCTGTGAGGAATTTTCCGCCTTCTTCATAAATTGCATACATGGGAACAGATTCTCCCATGGCGCTCCGATAAACTTCGGCTATGGGAACCCAACTTGGCAAATACAGTGTGTTTCAGCGCATCACTCCGCTGGTCAAAGGCTTTGACACTGTTTTAGGCTTTGCGGTTCTGCTGTTGGCCGCAGTTGGGTTGCTGACCATTTTTTCATCGGGTTATGCCGAGGGACAGCGTTTTATAGACCATAGCCGCAATATGCTGATTGCCTGCGCCATCATGTTTGTGGTGGCGCAAATTCCGCCGCAACGCATGATGGCTTTGGCTGTTCCCATTTACACCGTGGGCTTGGCTTTGTTGGTTGCGGTGGCATTGTTTGGTCTAACCCGCAAAGGCGCTCAGCGCTGGCTGAATGTGGGTATCGTTATTCAGCCCAGTGAAATCATGAAAATTGGCATGCCGCTGATGCTTGCCTGGTGGTTTCAAAAGCGTGAGGGTCAGCTAAGGACTTTGGATTTTTTTGTGGGCGGGTTGATATTGCTGATTCCCGTGGGCCTGATCGTCAAGCAACCCGATTTAGGCACAGCCATCTTGGTCATGGCCGCCGGCCTTTATGTCATTTTTCTTGCTGGCCTGAGTTGGTGGCTGATTATTCCGCCATTGGTTATAGGTATTCTCGGTATGGCCTTGCTGGTGATTTTTGAGCCTAGCTTATGTGCCAAAGGTGTCGACTGGCCTTTTTTGAGAGATTACCAACAGCAGCGGGTATGTACTTTGTTGGATCCAGGGCGAGACCCTTTGGGTAAGGGTTTTCACACCATACAAGGCATGATTGCCATTGGTTCTGGCGGTTTTTGGGGCAAAGGCTTGATGCAAGGCACCCAAGCCCAACTCGACTTCATTCCTGAACGCACCACCGACTTCGTTTTTGCAGCCTACTCTGAAGAGTTTGGCTTGGTCGGCAATATGCTCCTGATAGGTGGATTTTTGGTGCTGGTGTTCAGGGGCTTAGCGATCGCACTTGAAGGCCCTACCTTGTTCGCTCGCTTGTTGGCGGGCAGCGTGACCTTGATCTTTTTTACCTATGCTTTTGTCAACATGGGCATGGTCAGTGGTTTTTTACCGGTGGTTGGGGTGCCCTTGCCCTTTGTCAGCTACGGGGGAACGGCCATGGTGACACTGGGTTTTGGCATTGGTATTTTGCTCTCCATCGCCAAAGCCAAGCAGTTGGTGCAGTCTTAGCCTAGCCTCAACCCGTGGCGCACAGGGTTGTTGACCGACTCCTACAATAGCATCATGATTTCACGCGAACCCACCCTCGAGCGATTGACCATCGCGCAAAACCTTCTCCTGACCCCTTACGGTTTGGACGAATCCCATCTCACCCAAGCTTTGTCGGCCATCCGTGCCCACCAGGTTGATGACGCGGACTTGTACTTTCAGTACACCCGTTCCGAAGGTTGGAGCTTGGAAGAGGGTATTGTCAAAACCGGCTCTTTCAGCATCGACCAAGGCGTGGGCGTTCGCGCAGTCAGCGGCGAAAAAACTGCCTTTGCCTATTCCGACGATATTTCCATGGCTTCGCTGATGGACGCGGCTCACACGGTACGCAGCATCTCGTCAGCAGGCTTGAATGCCAGCACCCATGTGCCTGCGAGAGTTATCGCGCCCAGCCGGTCGCTCTACCACGGGCTTGACCCTATCGGGAGCTTGGACAGCACCGCCAAAGTTCAGTTGCTTGAGCGCTTGGAAAAGCAAGCCCGCGCCAAAGACCCGCGTGTGGTGCAAGTCATGGCCGGTTTGGCCAGCGAGTACGACGTGGTCATGGTGGCCCGCGCTGACGGAACGTTGGCCGCGGACGTGCGCCCCTTGGTGCGCTTGTCTTTATCGGTCATCGTGGAGCAAAACGGACGGCGTGAAAGTGGCTCGGCAGGCGGCGGTGGTCGCTTTGGTTTGGCACACTTTGATGCGGCATGCCTCACCCGTTATGTGGATGAAGCCGTGGGCTCGGCGCTGACTAACTTGGAAGCACATCCCGCCCCCGCAGGTGAAATGACTGTGGTTCTAGGCTCCGGTTGGCCAGGCATTTTGTTGCACGAGGCTATCGGTCACGGCTTAGAAGGCGACTTCAACCGCAAGGGGTCGAGCGCCTTCAGCGGCAAGATTGGCCAACGTGTCGCCGCCAAAGGCGTTACCGTGCTTGACGACGGCACCATTGCCGATCGCCGTGGCTCGCTCAATGTGGACGATGAAGGCCATGCCAGTCAGAAAAATGTGCTGATTGAAGATGGTATTTTGGTGGGTTACATCCAAGACAGCATGAACGCCCGTTTGATGGGTGTCGCCCCTACCGGTAATGGTCGCCGCGAAAGTTATGCCCATGTGCCTATGCCGCGCATGACCAACACGTATATGTTGGCTGGCGACAAGGCCCCTGAAGAAATCGTCGCCAGCATCAAAAAAGGCTTGTACGCCACCAACTTTGGTGGCGGCCAGGTGGACATCACCTCGGGCAAGTTTGTGTTTTCAGCCAGTCAGGCGTTTTGGGTGGAAAACGGGAAAATCCAGTACCCCGTCAAAGGTGCCACCTTGGTCGGCAATGGTCCTGATGCACTCACCCGCGTCAGCATGATTGGCAACGATATGGCGCTTGACCCTGGTGTGGGCACTTGTGGCAAAGAGGGCCAAAGCGTGCCTGTGGGTGTTGGCCAGCCCACCTTGCGCATCGATGGTCTGACGGTGGGTGGCACCGCCTAAATGGCGTCTAAGCCACAAAAAAAGCCTGTGCTACATTAACCCCTATGGCTTCTTTGCACTTTTACTTTGCTTACTTCTTCTCACGCTTCACCGGCGGTCGAGAGGTTTAAACGCAAACAGCGCACTGAACCCCCGAACCAACCGCCGAAACAACGGCGGTTTTTTTTTGCCCTCTTTCTTTTGCCACCGACTTGAATCGCTTCCAAGGAGCTTCGATGAAAACCCCCAAACCTGATGCTTATGCGCCGATCAATGACCAGACCAGCCAAACCGACAATCAACGCATCAAGGACATCACCGTGTTGCCGCCCCCTGAACATTTGATCCGCTTCTTCCCCATTGCGGGCACCGCTGTCGAGAGCTTGATCGCCAAGACTCGCCAGCGCATCCACAAAATCATGGCGGGCAAAGACGACCGCTTGTTGGTGGTGATGGGTCCATGCTCTATTCACGATCCCGCTGCGGCCTTGGACTATGCCCGCCGCTTGAAGGTCGAGCGCGAAAAATACGCCGACACCTTGGAAATTGTGATGCGGGTGTATTTTGAGAAGCCCCGCACCACCGTGGGCTGGAAGGGCTTGATCAATGACCCCTACTTGGATGAGAGCTTTCGCATCGACGAGGGTTTGCGCATTGCGCGCCAGTTGCTGATTGAGATTAACCGCGCCGGTGTACCTGCGGGCAGCGAGTTTTTGGATGTAATTTCACCCCAGTACATCGGCGACCTGATCAGCTGGGGCGCGATTGGTGCGCGCACCACCGAGAGCCAGGTGCATCGCGAACTCGCCTCAGGCTTGTCGGCACCGATTGGCTTTAAAAACGGCACGGACGGCAACATCAAAATCGCGACAGACGCCATCCAAGCGGCGGCGCGTGGGCACCACTTTTTGTCGGTTCACAAAAATGGCCAAGTCGCGATTGTGCAAACCCAAGGCAACCAAGACTGTCATGTGATTTTGCGCGGCGGCAAAGCACCCAATTACGACGCCGCCAGCGTGGCCGCCGCTTGCAAAGAGTTGGAAGCGGCCAAATTGCCTGCCAATCTGATGGTCGACTGCAGCCATGCCAACAGCAGCAAACAGCATGAGCGCCAACTGGTGGTGGCCAAAGACATCGCCGACCAAATGGCCGGTGGTTCGCACAGCGTGTTTGGCGTGATGATCGAAAGCCATTTGAAAGCGGGTGCGCAAAAGTTCACCCCTGGCAAAGACAAGGTGCAAGACTTGGTTTACGGCCAAAGCATCACCGATGCTTGTTTGGCTTGGGACGATTCCCTGCAAGCGCTGGAGGCGCTGTCAGCGGGCTTGAAGGCGCGGCGCGGCAAAAAATAATCGGGCTGAAAACGTCATTGCAAGGCCTTCAGCAACTTGTCATGCACCCCACCAAAGCCGCCATTGCTCATGCACAGCACATGGTCGCCGGGCCGGGCAGCGATCTTGACCTGAGCCACCAAGGTGTCGATGTCGCCAGCGGTATGCGCTCGATCGCCCATAGCGGCCAAAGCCTCGGCAGCGTCCCAGTCCAAACCGGCGGTGTGGCAAAAAGCCACATCGGCCAACTCCAAACTCCACGGTAGTTGCGACTTCATCGCGCCGAGTTTCATGGTGTTGCTGCGTGGCTCGAACACCGCCAAGATGCGTGCCGTGCCCACTTGGCGGCGCAGTCCATCGACCGTGGTACGAATGGCGGTGGGGTGGTGGGCAAAGTCGTCGTACACCGTGATGGCCTGAGCGCCCGTGCCCACGCTGCCGCGTACTTCCATGCGCCGGCGCACGTTCTCAAAACTTGACAAGCCTTGGCACGCATCGGAAACCGCCACACCCACATGCTCTGCGGCTATAACTGCGGCCAAGGCGTTCATCTGGTTGTGCACCCCACCCAAAGCCCATTGCACTCGGCCTTTCACCGCGCCTTGGTGCAGCACCTCAAAGTCTGAAGGTTCGCCACGCATTTGCCATGCGGCATTGGGCGAAGCACCAAAACCCGCAACCTCGCTCCATTGGCCCAGGCCCAACACCCGTTGCAAACTGTCTTGCTCGGCATTCACCACCAAACGACCGCTGGCTGGCACGGTGCGCACAAGGTGGTGGAACTGCCGCTCAATCGCCGCCAAGTCGGGGAAGATGTCGGCGTGGTCAAACTCGAGGTTGTTGAGCACTGCGGTGCGCGGGCGGTAATGCACAAACTTGCTGCGCTTGTCAAAGAATGCGGTGTCGTATTCGTCGGCCTCGATCACAAACAAGGGGCGACTTTGACCCTTGGCCAAAGCGCCCAAGCGGGCCGACACGCCAAAGTTCAAAGGCACGCCGCCGATCAAAAAACCGGGGGTCAAGCCAGCGTGCTCGAGCACCCAGCTGAGCATGGCGGTGGTGGTGGTTTTGCCATGGGTGCCGGCAATGGCCAGCACATGGCGGCTTTGTTCGGGGGCCTGCAGCACATGGTCGCTCAGCCACTGCGGGCCGCTGGTATAGGGCAGGCTGGCTTCCAAAATCGCTTCCATCAGCGGGTAGCGGGGCGTGCCGTCGGGCAAGCGGGCGCGTGAGACCACATTGCCAATGACGAACATATCCGGTTTCAAGGCCAGTTGGTCGGCACTGTAGCCCTCGATCAGCTCGATGCCCAAAGCGCGAAGTTGGTCGCTCATGGGGGGGTAGACGCCGCTGTCGCAGCCGGTGACGCGGTGGCCGGCTTCGCGGGCCAGGGCGGCCAAACCGCCCATGAAGGTGCCGCAGACACCTAATATATGAATATGCATATTGGCCATTGTAAAAGTGTGTGCGGCACAATGCCTTTGCCATGTCCACCAACGCCCAAGAAGAAATTGCAGCTGTTGCAGCCCGCTTCATTGTTGAAGAGGGCTTGGAATATGGCCCTGCCAAACGCCGCGCTGTTAAAGAGCTTGGTCTCAATACCCGCAGTTCGCTGCCCAGCAATGAGCAGACCGAGCTAGCGGTTCGCGAGTACATAGACATTTTTTGTGCTGATACACAGCCCATGGAGTTGGCTGCTTTGCGTGAATTGGCCTTGAAGTGGATGCTGCGTGTCCCAGAGTTTCGTCCGCACCTGAGTGGCGCGGTTTGGCGAGGAACCGCTACCCGCTTGTCCGATATCTATATTCAGTTGTTTTGCGACGATGCCAAGTCGGCTGAACTTTTGCTGATAGACAAAGGTGTGCGCTACGAGGTGCACGCCGTCAGCGGTTTCAAGGGCGAAACAGTCGACGCTTTGAGTGTGAGAAGCCGTTGCGAAGTTTTAAATGAAGAAATAGGTGTGCATTTCATGGTTTATGACTACAACGACTTGCGTGGCGCTTTGTTGCCAGACACCTATGGTCGTTCTTGGCGGGGGGATACCGAGGCTGTGCGGCGGTTGGTAGACTCCACGGATGGATGACCCTCTGACCGATACACCAAGGCGTTCGTCGCGCCGACTTCTTTTGGGCACGGCTGTCATGGCCGTGGTGGCTGGTGCGGCCTTTAACTGGACCAGACTCAAGCCCAAGGCCCTGCCCCCTGAAGCCGCGCAAGCTTTATGGACGTCTGAATTTGACCAACCCAATGGCGAAGTTTTGCGCCTCTCCCAATTTCAAGGCAAGCCCTTGGTGCTGAATTTTTGGGCCACTTGGTGCACCCCTTGTGTTGAAGAAATGCCTTTACTGGAAGCCTTTTTTCAAGAAAATCAATCTAAAAGCTGGCAAGTTGTGGGATTGGCCATTGACCAACCCAGTGCTGTTAAACGCTTTTTGAAACAAAATCCCGTCAATTACCCCATCGGGTTTGCCGGTTTGGGCGGCACCGAACTGGTGAAAACGCTGGGCAACCCTGAGGGCGGTTTGCCCTTTACACTGGTTTTAAATGCCCAAGGTGGTCTGATCGTGCAAAAATTAGGAAAACTATCTGGTCAAGAAATGCGCGAATGGGTGTAAATTAAGACGCCTAATGACTTTGCCGTTATCTTTACAATGGCGTAACTTTAACCGCTGTTAACCGCAGAAGACTACAAAATTCATGGACTTAAGAAAACTTAAAACATTGATCGACTTGGTCTCTGACTCCAATGTGTCGGAATTGGAAATCACCGAAGCCGAAGGCAAGGTGCGTATTGTCAAAGGTCCTGTGGGTGCACCCATCATGGTTGCAGCGCCAGCCCCTGTAAACGTGTCCGCCGCGCCCTTATCAGTCCAGCCGGCCCCGACAGCGCCAGCCGCGATGTCCGAAGCCGAGCAAGCGGAGGCTGCCGGTCATGTGGTCAAGTCGCCAATGGTAGGTACTTATTACACTTCATCCAGCCCAGAATCCAAGCCCTTTGTGCAAGTTGGCACTGTGGTGAAAGAGGGTGAAACGATTTGCATCATCGAAGCCATGAAGATTTTGAATGAAATCGAGGCAGACAAAAGCGGCACCATCACCCGCATCTTGGTCGACAACGGCCAAGCTGTGGAATACGGTCAGCCCTTGTTCCATATCGAGTGACGCCAGCGCATGTTTAAAAAAATCTTGATCGCCAACCGTGGCGAAATCGCGCTGCGAATTCAGCGTGCTTGCAAAGAACTGGGTGTAGAAGCGGTGGTGGTTTACTCCGAAGCCGATCGCGAGGCCAAATATGTGAAGTTGGCCGAAGAAGCGGTGTGCATTGGCCCTGCATCCTCTACCCTCAGCTACCTGAACATGCCCGCCATCATTTCGGCGGCAGAAGTGACCGACGCTGAGGCCATCCACCCAGGCTATGGCTTTTTAAGTGAAAACGCTGACTTTGCCGAGCGGGTTGAAAAAAGTGGCTTCACCTTCATTGGCCCCACCCCTGAGTCCATCCGCATGATGGGTGACAAGGTGTCAGCCAAGCAAGCCATGATCAAGGCGGGTGTACCTTGTGTGCCCGGTTCTGAAGGCGAGTTGCCCGATGACCCAGCCCAAATCCGCAGAATTGCCAAAACCATTGGCTACCCCGTCATTATCAAAGCCGCCGGTGGCGGCGGAGGGCGAGGCATGCGTGTGGTGCACAACGAAGCTGCCCTCATCCATGCGGTGCAAACCACCAAGGCCGAAGCAGGCGCTGCCTTTGGCAACCCTGCGGTATACATGGAAAAGTTTTTGCAAAACCCAAGGCACATTGAAATTCAAATTCTGGCCGACAACTACAAAAACGCCATTTATTTGGGTGAGCGCGACTGCTCCATGCAACGGCGTCATCAAAAAGTTATTGAAGAAGCGCCAGCGCCTGGCATTGCTCGTAAATTCATTGAACGCATCGGCGAGCGTTGTGTGGCGGCCTGCAAAAAAATGGGCTACCGGGGTGCGGGTACCTTTGAGTTTTTGTATGAAAACGGCGAGTTTTATTTCATTGAAATGAACACCCGCGTCCAGGTTGAACACCCTGTGACCGAGTTCATTACAGGCATAGATATTGTTAAAACCCAAATCATGACCGCTGCAGGGCAAAAACTGCCTTACACCCAACGCCAAGTGGTGATCAAAGGCCATGCGTTGGAGTGCCGTGTCAATGCCGAAGACCCTTTCAAGTTCACACCTTCACCTGGGCGTATCACCATGTGGCACCCACCCGGCGGCCCAGGTGTCAGGGTCGACTCCCACATTTACAGCAATTACTTTGTTCCACCCCATTACGATTCCATGATTGGCAAAATCATTGTCTACGGAGACAACCGCGAACATGCTTTGGCACGTATGCGAACCGCTTTGGGTGAAACCGTGGTGGAAGGCATTCAAACCAATATTGCTTTGCACCGCGAACTCATGATGGACCCAGGCTTTATTGCAGGCGGTACCAATATCCATTATTTGGAAGAATGGTTGGTCGTGAGAGCGTCTGCAGTCTGATGTTCGAGTTGAACCTGCTGTGCGCGCAAGACCAAGTCGAGACCATCAGTGAAGCGCTATTGGCTTTAGATGCTTTAAGCGTCTCCGTAGAAGACGCCGACGCCCACACCGAGCAAGAGCAAGCTTTGTTTGGTGAGCCTGGAATGCCTGCACCTGCTTCGGGCTGGGTTCACTCGCAGGTGGCGGCGCTGTTTGCCGAGCAAGCTTTGGCTGAGCAAGCCGCTCAATTATTGAAGCTCCAAGATTTTTTTGACCATGCAAGCGTTGTTCGCATCGCTGAAGTACAGCCTCAAGATTGGGTGCGCTTAACCCAGTCGCAATTTGAACCTGTCGAAATCACCCCTGAGTTGTGGGTGGTTCCCACTTGGCATGTAGCACCTGCACAAGCGAGCAAGGTGATTCGTTTAGACCCTGGTTTGGCTTTTGGCACAGGCACGCATCCCACCACGCGCATGTGCTTGCGCTGGATTGCCCAGAATTTGGCACCTGCAAGTCGCGTGTTGGATTACGGCTGTGGGTCGGGTATTTTGGCCATTGGCGCTGCCATGTGTGGTGCGGGCAACGTGGACGCTGTGGATATCGATACCGATGCAGTGACAGCAGCCCAAGCGAACGCAACCGCCAACCAAGTGCTTGTGAATACCGGTTTGCCCGATATGGCTCAAGGAGTCTATGGTTTGGTGGTCGCCAATATTTTGGCTGCACCCTTAAAGGTGCTAGCCCCACTGCTATGTGGTCATGTACAGCAAGGCGGGCACTTGGTTTTGGCCGGTATTTTGAGCCGACAGGTTGAAGAAATAAAACTCGCTTATGCGCCCTACATCCAACTCCAAGTCGCAGACAGCTTGGATGGTTGGGTATTGATGACAACCTAAAATCGACACCTATGTCGATAGTGACCCTTTGTCCTCAGTGCAAGACTGCTTTTGCGATTCAAGCTGAACATTACAGCGCAGCCGATGCATGGGTGCGTTGTGGTCGATGTGCCCATGTCTTTGAGGTCGATCAGCATTTGTTTGAAATAGATCCCACACAGGGCAAAACTGAATCCTCGGTTAAAGAGTCACCTGCTGTCGATGCGCCTGTTGCTGTCCCAATGCCTGCCGCTGTGCCACTAACTCCCCCCGTATGGCAACCTGTTAGCCCGCCAAGCGCTGCATTGGCGGTGGTGGTGACTCTGCTGGCATCAGCAGTGTTGCTGGGGCAAGTGCTGGTGTTTCAGCGCGACAAATTGGTAGCGATGAACCTGAGTGTGTCGCCATTTTTCAATTCTGTTTGTCAGGCCTTAGGCTGCCGAGTGGATTGGCCCAAAGAGCCCGATAAAGTGGCCATAGACAGCACCCATTTCAAACAACTGCGTGAAGGTCAATTCTCTTTTTCCTTGTCAGTGAAAAATCAAGCCGCTTATTTTTTGGGTACGCCAGCACTTGAACTCACCCTCACCAACGATGAGGAAGGGGACGTGGTGCGCAAGGTGTGGTCAGCCCAAGAGATAGATCTTCCTGAGGTACTCAAGCCGATGCGCACCCAAACAGTGGAAATGGTTTTTTCTGTGGAAGAGCCGTTGGCTGGCAAAATTAACGGTTACCGTGCTTTACTTTTTTACCCTTAACAATATAGGAATTTTCATGGCAGCACTGATTTGCGGTTCTTTGGCTTTTGACACCATCATGCATTTTGAAGGACGCTTCAAAGAGCAAATTCTTGCTGAGCAACTTCACATATTGAATGTGTCTTTTCTGGTGCCCCGTTTGCAGCGCGATTTTGGTGGGTGTGCAGGAAATATTGCCTACAGCATGAAACTTTTGGGGGCTGAGCCTTTGCCCATGGCCACCTTAGGCAATGACGGTGCCAGCTATCTACAACGTTTACAAGACCTTGGCATTTCAACCACACACATCAAGACGATTGATGACACCTACACAGCCCAAGCCATGATCATGACCGATTTGGATAACAACCAAATCACCGCCTTCCACCCGGGCGCCATGATGCAGGCCCACGCTTTGCATGTGGAAAAGCATCCGGATATACGTCTGGGCATCATCTCACCCGATGGCCGTGACGCCATGCTTTCACATGCACAGCAGATGGCCGATGCAGGCATTCCTTTTGTCTTCGATCCCGGTCAAGGCTTACCCATGTTTGATGGCCAAGAGTTGCGCCATTTCATTGAGTTAGCAACATGGGTCACAGTGAATGACTATGAAGGGAAAATGCTGAGTGACCGCACGGGTTGGAGTTCAGCCGAGATTTCTTCGCATGTGAAAGGCCTGATCGTGACCTTGGGCGCACAGGGTTGTGAGGTTTGGCAGCAAGGCCATAAAGATGTGGTTGATCCAGTGAAAGCCCAAGCTGTGGTTGACCCCACGGGTTGCGGCGATGCGTGGCGCGGCGCTTTGCTGTTCGGCTTAGAGCAAGGCTGGGATTTGCTCAAGTGCGCCGAGTTAGGCAACCGATTGGGCGCTATCAAAATAGCCAGTCGCGGTCCCCAAAATTACCAGCTGACATAAAAAAACCCGGTGCATGCACCGGGTTGGGAGTAGGCGAAAGTCCCTAACTGAATCAATTAGGGCTTTGACGCTGTCGGAAAAGGCCAAGCAGCTTGTGGGTTCAGCGTGGTTTGTGCCACATGTTGCACTGCTGAAGGCTTAGCTACGTGCGCAGCCGGTTTTGAGGCGGCTACTTTCTTAGCGATTGGTTTTTTTTTTACAGCAACCTTTTTAGCGGGTGCTTTTTTAGCGGGTGCTTTTTTTTTCGCTACTGGCTTCTTGGCAGGCGCCTTTTTAGCAACCGGCTTTTTCTTAGCTGCTGGTTTTTTAGCAGGTGCTTTTTTAGCGACTGGTTTTTTCTTCGCTACGGGTTTCTTAGCAGCCACTTTTTTTGCGGCTGGTTTCTTAGCAACAGCTTTTTTTGCTGCTGGCTTCTTCTTTGCTGCTGGTTTTTTTGCAGCGGTTTTTTTTGCAGTTGCCATTAGATACTCCTAGATCAAGTTCTCAGATCGTTGGTTCAAAACACTTGGCCCTTCATCAAAGCCAAGAGATTCATGGAACTGGACAGGTGTCCAATTCCATGAACGGGGTAAGTCCAAGCACTGCTGACTTGATGTAAGTCAGTCAGTGTTTGAACAAAGAGGTCATGCATGGTGTCAATCAATCCCAAGACAGCGCGCCGCCGGTTTGGTACTCAATCACGCGTGTTTCAAAGAAATTGCGTTCCTTTTTCAAATCAATCATTTCGCTCATCCAAGGAAACGGATTTTCTTCGTTAGGGTACAAAGTCTCAAGACCAATTTGGGTGGCGCGACGATTGGCAATGTAGCGCAAATAGCCCTTGAACATGGAGGCGTTCATTCCCAGCACGCCACGTGGCATGGTGTCTTCAGCGTAGCGGTATTCAAGTTCAACGGCTTGGTGAAACAGATCAATGATGTCTGCCTTGAAGTCACTTGTCCACAAATGCGGATTTTCAAGTTTGATTTGGTTGATCAGATCAATACCAAAATTGCAGTGCATGGATTCATCGCGCAAGATGTACTGGTA
>CAMDIP010000010.1 GCA_945899335.1 Bordetella parapertussis | reverse complement strand
CCCTGACTCGGTGTAGTTGAGGGTGCCACGCAATTTGCTAAAGCGAGGAAGAGACGGCTGCCACTGGATATCGTTGCCATTGAGCACCACGCTGCCTTGCACTTTGGCAAGGGCCAGGTTTTGCAGCGGAAGATTCAAGCGAAGTTGGTGCTCGGCAGTGCCAGTGGCAGTGACTTGCGTGAACGCTTGGTCGGTGATGCTGTTGAGCGGCGAGGTTTTGACCATCTGCGCCACATCGCTCAAATTGCCGCGCATCTGGGTGCTGATGTCCACCACGATATCGCGCAGATCGGCTATTTGAAGGTCCAGTTTGCTCAGCGTTGTGGCCCCGTCTTGCCCGATACGCGCGGAAGCGCCCTTGATGAAAAGGCGGTTGCGGTTGATTTGCAGCTCGCCTGCGGCTTGTTGCACCTGCGGCCACGCCACTTTGTCGCGCCGCTGTGCAGCGCTCAACAGGCTGCTGGGAGCGTACTGCATGCTCAAGCCTTGGAACGGGGCTTTGACGGTGAACACGCCCTCGTTGTTGCGGCTAAAAGGGAAACGGTCTATGGGGCCTTTGAGTTCGATAGCGGCTTGGCTGAAACGGCCCGCCAATAAAGCGTCGCGCAAATAGTGGCGTGCTTGTTCATCCATGGCAAGCGGCAAATAGCGGTGCAGCGTGGTCGCCTCTAAGCGCGCCACTTTGGCCTGCATATCCAAGACACCCATGTCTTGTGTGCTCGCACCAGACAACCAACTGCCTTGCACTTGTGCTTGCAAGTCGGGGTTCTCCATTTGGGCTTGGTGTACCGTCAGCGCCCATTGGCGGTCTTTTTTCACCCAAGAAACATCTGCCGACGCCTCTTTCACCGCCATTTGGTTGGTCTGCCAAATACCGCCCATTTCTAAACGGCCTCCTGTTTGCTGCCACTGGGCTTTGCCGCCGTGTTCGCTGACTTCCAATTTGAGTTGCGACGACTGCAGGCCTGGCCACCACAAAGCAGGGTCAGGCTTGGCCGCGCTGCTAGAGGACTGAAGCGACAAGCCAGTGACCTCGGTTTTGAGGTTGAACTGCGGGGCATCGCTGTGGGCTAAGAACCAGCGCACATCCAGTTGCTTGACCTGTCCCTTGGGGTGCGCCAAGGCCAGTCGTGCTTGCCAGCTCTCGCCCAAGGGCAAGCGCTGAGCGATGCGAGCGAGCATTTCTAAAGAAAAGCCCTGCAATTGCAATTCGCCGGCATCGGCCACATGCTCGCCCTCGTCGCGCCACGCCACACGGCTGCTCCCCAAGCTCCATTCTTCGCCGTCTTCAAAGCGCAAGGCCAGTTCTTGGCTGCGCAAGTCCTGCCCCAAACCCTCTAGCCACGCTTGGTGGTGCAAACGCCCTTGGACTTGTTGCAGCACCACTGCAGGGGCGGTCTCTTTCGCTTGCCAACGCAGCGCCTGCATATCGACGTCCACGGTTTGCGCCACCACCTTGCCTTGGCGCACCTGCGCCCACAGACGCAACCAACCTTGACCGTTTTGCACACCGTCGCCCAGCACAAAGCGCAGATAGGGCTGCATGGGCGCAAGGTCGATGTGCGAAAAAGCGGCGTAGACATCCCCATCCCAGGTATGTAAGTCGCTGGCATGGCGACTGAGCAATGGCTGATGAAAACGCCCTTGCAGGCTGAACCGCGCACCCCATTCAGGCGGCGGCGTGGCATCGATGCGCCAATCGTGGCTGCGCAAGCCATTGCGCAAAACGACATTGACTTCTTGCAATTCCACCGCAGGCAAAGACGCCTTCTGATCAACCCAGCGCAAGCGCCCACGGTGCACAAATATTTCGGGTTGGCTCCAAAACCAGTCGGCCAAGGCCGAGGGCTGTGCCTGTCCCATCAACAAACCGGCAATGCGCAACTGTCCATCGCTGTCGCGCGTAACCTCTATCAAGGGGCTGTCTATGTCCACCCTATCAAGCGACAAGGTCAAAAGCGAAGTGGGCGAGAGTGAAACCAGCACGCGCGGCAGGCGCAACACTTCTTCGTCCGCGGCATTTCGCAGCACAAAGTCGGTGATTTCCAAGGAGGGCAGCCAGTCGGTGGAGAGGGTGTCGAGGTTGCCTATGCTGACCTTGACACCCAAGGCTTGCGAAGCCGCGTCTTCGATGTCGCTCTTCCAATCGAGCACACGTGGCACGATCCAAAAATGCAAGGCAAGCGCGGCCACAGCCACCAAGCCCCACGCAGACAAGGCCAACCACCACAGCACCCGAACACCCCAAGCGTAGCCACGCCACCAGCGCGAGCGCTTGGCGGTGACAATGGGCAAATCTGAGTTGTTAGTCATAGCGAAAGAATCAACAGAATTATGACCCGCAAAACGCTCCGTACACATACGGTCGGACCATGACCCTGCCCACCCCTTTGTCGCAAGGCTCACGCTTGGTGCAACGCTTGCACAGGCGCTACCCTCAAGAGCTGGCGCTGCTGCCGGCTGGCGAACCCACAGCAGCGCATTTGCAAACCACCTATGCGCATTTGCGTCAAGCCTATCCTGAGGTGGCAGACGCGTTGCGCGTCCTGCGCCAGTTGGTGCTGGAGCGACTGGTAGTGCTGGACTGCGCGCAACAGGCGCCCCTGAACACCGTCACCCAAAGCATGACCGCGCTGGCTGAATTCAGCTTGAATGAGGCTTTGCAAGAAGCCTTAGCGAGGGTCGATCTGCGCCATGGCGCGCCCATGACAGCCCAAGGCACACGAGCAGAAATGTGGATCATTGGCATGGGCAAACTGGGGGCGGGTGAACTGAATGTGTCCAGCGATATCGATTTGGTCTATGTTTTCGATGAGGATGGGCAAACCCAAGGCATCGAAGGCGGTCGTGGCGGTGTTAGCAACCACAGCTACTTTGACAAGGTGGTGAAGCAGCTTTATGCCTTGATAGGCGAGACCACCGAGCACGGCCAAGTTTTTCGCATGGACTTAGGCCTGCGCCCCAACGGCGAGTCAGGCCACAGCGTGGTGTCGCTTGATGCATTGGAAGAATATTTCCAAGTGCAGGGCCGTGAATGGGAACGTCTGGCATGGCTGAAGGCGCGGGTGGTGGCGCCAGCGGCTTGCATCGATCAGGTCAAGGCCTTGCGCGAGGTCGTCACGCCTTTCGTGTTTCGCCGCTACCTCGACTACAACGTGTTTGAGGCTTTGCGGGTGTTGCACCAGCAAATCCGAGCGCAATCGTTGCGCCTCAGCGCGGGGCGGCCAGAGCGCGCCAACGATGTCAAGCTCGGTCGTGGAGGCATTCGAGAAATTGAGTTCACCGTGCAATTGCTGCAAGTGGTGCGGGGCGGGCAGTTTCCCGAGTTGCGCCAACGCGCAACGCTGGACACGCTGGCCAGTCTGGTGCAAGCCCGATTGATGCCCGCCGACACAGCGCAGGCGCTGCACGAAGCTTATGTTTTTTTGCGCCGCGTGGAACACCGCATTCAATACCTTGACGACCAACAAACCCACCGCCTGCCCAGCGACGCCGCCGATTTGCAATGGATTGCCCTCACCTTGGGGCTAGACGACAGCGACGCTTTGTTGAAAGTTTTGCGGCAGCACCGTGACCGAGTCGCACAAGAGTTTGAGCGTTTGTTAGGCCAAGGCGAATCCGCACAGCCCGATGCGGCCAAAACCTCCCCCCCAGATAACCATGACTGGGCCAGCGTATTGGAAGGTTTGTCACCCTTGTTTCGAGAACGTATGACGGCTTGGCCCGCTTTGCCTCGGGTACTGGCCTTGCGCGAAGACGCCCGTGAGCGATTGCTGCGCTTGGTGCAACGTACGCAAACTTGGCTTGACCAAGGCCTCATCAACGAAGAGGCTGCTCTGCGCTGGAGCGACTGGATGGAACCTTTGCTGCGGCGCGAAACCTATTTGGCTTTGCTGCTTGAGCGCCCGCAGGTACACCAGCAGTTGCTGCGGCTGCTGGGGTCGGCACGCTGGGCAGCGCGATATTTGCGCACGCACCCAGGGGTGATTGACGAGTTGGCCAACCCCGAGGTGTTGGATGAACGCTTTGACGCCGCACAACTGCGCCGCCATTTGCAAGCCCGCCATGACGCCCTTGCCAGCCAAGGCGCAGACGACGAGGAAAGCCTGCTCAATGTGCTGCGCCGCGCGCACCACGGCGAAACCTTGCTGACACTGGCGCGCGATGTAGAGGGTCGTTTGAGCGTGGAGCAAGTCGCAGATGATTTGAGTTTGTTGGCTGACACCTTGGTTGAAGTAGCTGCTTTGTGGGTTTGGTCGCGCCTGAAAACACAGCACCGAGTCTTGCCCTGTTTTGCGGTGCTGGGCTATGGCAAATGGGGTGGCAAAGAGCTGGGCTACGGCAGCGACCTCGATATCGTTTTTGTCTACCAAGACGAGCACCCCCAAGCGGGGGAGGTCTACGCGGGGTTTGCGCGCAAGCTGATTCAATGGCTGACCATCAAAACCGGCGAAGGCGATGTCTACGAAATTGACACGGCATTGCGGCCCAATGGCAACGCCGGTTTGTTGGTGAGTTCGTGGGAGTCGTTTGCCGACTACCAACGCCAGCGCGGCTCCAATACTGCTTGGTTGTGGGAACACCAAGCCATGACACGCGCACGCTTTTGCGTGGGCGATGAGCATCTGCGCCAGCCGTTTGAAGAGGTACGGCGTGAAGTGTTGTGCGCCGCACGCGACCCGCAAGCGTTGGCTTTTGAGGTGTTAGCCATGCGCGACAAAATGCGCACAGCCCAAACCTTAAAGCCCGAATTATTCGACTTTAAACACAGTCCTGGGGGCATGATTGACGCCGAGTTTGCGGTGCAGTTTTTGGTGTTGGCCCATGCTGGCCAATACCCCCGTTTGGCAGACAACATCGGCAATATTGCTTTGCTAGAACACGCCGAGTCGGTGGGTTTGCTGCCCCATGGCATGGGGCAAGCCGCAGCCGATGCTTACCGCGTACTACGCCACTGGCAACACCTTGCGCGCTTGGACGAGGGTTCGGGGCAGTTGCCACTCAACGAAGTGCTTAAGCCACAAGAGGCTATTGCGGCTTTGTGGCGCTTTGTATTTTCGTGACCAAGGCGCTGGTGGAGTAGCCGCTGACAAAGGGGATCGCCACGGACTGTCCGCCCCAGCTGCGCACGGTTGCGGTTTCTTGCAAAACCTCCATGTTGTAATCGCCACCTTTGACATACACATCGGGGCGCAAACGCTCGATCAGCTGCACCGGCGTGTCCTCGTCAAACCAAGTCACCAAGCTGACCGATGCCAGCGCGGCCAGCAACAAGGCTCTGTCTTGCTGAGAGTTCAAGGGGCGCTCGGGCCCTTTGCCCAAACGCTTGGCAGACGCGTCGGTGTTGACGCCCACCACCAAGGAAGCGCCCAAGGCGCATGCCTGCTCTAAATAGGCGGCGTGGCCACGGTGCAAAACATCGAAGACGCCATTGGTGAACACCACTGGCCCCAATTTCCGAAGAGCCTGCACCCGCGCCAAGGCTTCAGCTGCCTCGCACACCTTGTCGGCAAAACCTAAGGTTTGGCTCATGGCTTGCGCTTGCGCCAGCGCTGCACCTGTACCTCGATTTGCGCCAAATCGGCAATCACCGTGACGCCCGCAGGAGGGCGGCGCTGCAAAACCGGCGCGCGTCCACCGGCCCAAATCTCGACTTGCTCTGGCAAGAGTCGGCGCAACTCGGCCAAGCCATCCAGCACATGGTTGGGGTTTTGGCTGACGCTAAAGCTCAGCGCCACGATATCGGGATGGTGGACCTGGGCGGCCTTGGCGATATCGCTCAACGGCGTTTTCACACCCATGGGCAGGCAGTGGCAGCCTTGCGAAGTCAAGAGGCTCTCGGCCATGAGCAAACCCACCGCATGTTCTTCTTGCGGAAAGGTGGTGAGCAACACGCGGGGTTGGCGGTGCAGGGTATGGCTGCTGAGTAGGTGAATGGCTTGGCGTAGCACGCCGGTGGCGCACTCGGTGTACATATGCTCTTCAAACACTTGGATTTCCGCGCGCATCCACGCGTCACCCACCATAGAGTTTAAAGGCGCGAGCAGTTCAATAATGAAACGGTTGACCCCCAAGCTGGCCACGGTTTGGTGCAAATGGCTGCGCAAACCATCAATATCTTGCGCGCGCAACAAGCCCATGGCCTCATCGAGCAGTTGTCCCACACCATCTTTGCCACGCGCGAGCGCCATGGGGCCGTCCGTCAAGGACTCTGTGATGCTTTGCAATTGCTCGACAGACATGGCCACGACTTGTCCTGGGCGATGGCCGGCATCCAATAAACGCTTGATGATGCGCAGTTTTTCTACCTGCGCCAAGGGGTAGCTGCGCTCGCCAAAGCTGTCTCGCCCTGGCTGTGGGAAACCATAGCGGCGCTCCCACACCCGAAGCGTGTCCTTGCCAATGCCCGTGTCCCGCTCGACAGCGGCGATCGAAAATGTAAGATGTTTCGACTCGCCTTCGCTTAAATCCATAGGGTTATTTTCTTAAAAACATATTGCCAAGCAAATATGTCATGGACAATAGCACAAAACCCCATTGGAGCATCCCCATGCAAACACTATTCAACACGCTTTTTAAGGCCCTGTTCCTTGCTGTCTTATCCCTTGCCCCCACGTCTTGGGCGGCCGACCCCAAAGCAGCAACACCTAACAGTAGCAGCGCAGCAGAATGCCCTGCTGTTTTGCGCCACACCGTTGAACGCTTGCAAGACGAAAAGCCTCAAAACCTTTGCCAATACGCTGGCCAAGTGGTGTTGGTGGTCAACACCGCCAGCTATTGCGGCTTCACGCCTCAGTACAAATCGCTGGAAGCCCTTTATGACAAATTCAAAGACAAGGGTTTGGTGGTGCTGGGGTTCCCTTCCAACGATTTTTCCCAAGAGCCAGGGAACAACCAAAAAATCGCTGACTTTTGCGAAAACACCTATGGCGTGAAGTTCCCCATGTTCAGCAAAACCACGGTGCGCGGCAGTGATGCGTCTCCTTTGTTCAAACAGCTCACCAAGCTGTCCGACACAGCCCCAAAGTGGAACTTTTACAAATACATGATCAGCCGGGACGGCAAACAGGTCAAAAGCTACAACAGCACCACCGACCCCATGGACAAAGCCTTTTTGGCCGAGGTTGAAAAACTGCTGATTACCCGAGCGAACTGATGCGCCAACGGGTAGCGGTGATTGGCTCGGGTATCGCTGGCTTATCAGCGGCCCACCATTTAAACCAGCATGTCGACCTCAGCTTGTTCGAAGCTGGCAGTTACTTTGGCGGCCACACCCACACGGTGGACGTGGCTTTGCCATCTGCTCAAGGCACTGTCACCCACGGCGTGGACACCGGCTTTTTGGTTTACAACCAACGCACCTACCCAGGGCTGATCGGCTTGTTTGAGAGCCTGAACATCCGCACTGCAGCTTCGGATATGTCGTTTTCGGTGCAAGCGCGCTGGGACGACACGGGCAAAGTGTTGGAGTGGAATGGCGCCAACTTGAACAGCGTGTTCGCACAACGCAGCAACCTGTTGCGTCCGCGCTTTTGGGGGCTGCTCAGCGACATCATGCGCTTTAACCAGCTGGCCACCGACTTGGCCAAAAGCGCAGAAGCTGAGGCTTTGGCGCAACCTTTGCAGCAGTTTTTAGACGAACACCGCTTTGGCACAGCTTTTCGCCAAGGCTATTTGCTGCCCATGCTCGGCTGCATCTGGAGTTGCCCGACCACCCAGATGCTGCAGTTTCCGGTGGCCACCATGGTGCGGTTTTGTGACAACCACGGCTTGTTGCAAGTCAACAACCGCCCACCGTGGTTCACGGTGGCAGGGGGTGCCAAGCACTATGTGCAGGCCATCACAGAGCCCATCATCGACAAACGTCTGAACACCCCCGTGCTGGGCATTGCCCGCGACGAGCAGGGTGTGCAAGTTCGCACAGCCCAAGGCGTGGAACACTTCGACCATGTGGTGTTGGCCACCCATGCCGATCAATCGCTGGCTTTGTTAGAGCGTCCCAGTAACGATGAAAAAGCACTGTTGGGAGCCATCCGCTTTCAAGCCAACCGCGCGGTCTTGCACACCGACACCCGCGTCATGCCCAAGCGTCGGTTGGCATGGGCCGCATGGAATTACCAACGCACCCAAGACGACAGCGAAAACGCTCGCGTGTGCTTGCACTACTGGCTCAACCGACTGCAACCCCTGCCTTTCAAGCAAGACGTGATCGTCTCACTCAACCCCGCTTCTGCGATTGACCCCGCCACGATTTTGGGCAGCTACGACTACGACCATCCGGTGTTCGATTTGCCAGCCATTGCCGCCCAAAGCGAGTTGCCGCGCTTGCAGGGCCAACACCGCACTTGGTATGCAGGTGCTTGGATGCGCTTTGGCTTTCATGAAGACGGCTACCAAGCAGGTTTGGCCGTCGCGAAAGGCTTGCTGGCCCAACAAACCCACAAGCAAGAGGCTTTGGCGTGACCACTGCACAGCCGCTCATCGGTTTTGGCCAAGTGCGCCACAGCCGTGCGCGGCCTCGTCGCCATGCGTTTGCCTACCCCACTTGGTTTTTGCTGCTGCCCATGCGTAGCTTGGCAAAGCAGTCTGACGGCGTATTGGCTCTGAACCGGCGTGCAGCGATTTCTTTTCACGATGCTGACCACGGCGATGGTCGATCGGTCGCGCAAGGCGGCGCACTGGCGTGGCTCGATGAGTTGCTGCAAAGCCAAAACATCAATGACGCGCAAGGCGAGGTGTGGTTGCACTGCTATGCACGTGTATGGGGCTATGCCTTCAAACCGGTCAGCTTTTGGTATTGCCACCGCAGCAACAACACCTTGGCCGCCATCGTGGTGGAAGTGAACAACACCTTTGGCGAGCGCCATTGTTATGTGCTGCCCCAACCTCTTTACGGCCAAACCCTGCACGCCGACAAGGTGTTTCATGTGTCCCCCTTTTGCCATGTGCAAGGTCGCTACGACTTTCGCTTCATGCGCGCCGAGCACCAAGGCGAGTCCAAAACCGTGGTGCGTATCGACCATGGTGATGAGATGGGCTTGCTCATCAGCACCAGCGTGAGCGGTAAGTTGCAGCCCCTCACCGCCCAAGCGCTGCACCAAGCACTGTGGCGCTATCCCTTGCAAAGTTTTGGGGTGATTGCCCGCATCCATTGGCAAGCGCTGGGCCTGTGGCTCAAGCGCGTGCCTTTTGTGCGCAAACCCCCGCCCCCTGCAGAATTTGCCACCCGTGGCGGTCTGTGAATTCCGATTGATTTTTTGCCTGCGATTTGACCCATGTCCACCCTGCCCTCCACCCAACACACCTCATCTGCTGTCTTGAAAAACAGCGCGCCCATGGCGGCGCAACGTGCCTTGCGAATGCTGGGTTCTTTGAGCGTGGGCGGGCTGGGTGTTGAACTGCCCGATCAGCGCCACATGAACTTTGGCTGCTCTCAAAGCGGACCGCAAGCAAGCCTACGCATTCACAACTGGCAGGTGTTTTCTGCGGCCATGCGTTCAGGCGACATCGGTTTTGCAGAAAGCTATATTGCCGGTGATTGGGACACGCCCGACCTCACCACTTTGTTGCAACTGCTGGTAGCCAACCGTCGCCCCATGGACGATTTGATTTTTGGCAAATGGTGGGGGCGCTTGGCCTACCAAGTTCGCCACTGGATGCGGCGCAACACCAAAAAGAACAGCAGCAAAAACATCCATGCCCACTACGATTTGGGCAACGGTTTTTACCGCCAGTGGCTAGACCCCAGCATGTCTTACTCCTCGGCTTGGTTTGACAACGACTTAAGCCAAGACCTGCAAACCGCGCAACACGCCAAAGTGCGCCGTGCCTTGCGCATGGCGGGTGTACAAGTGGGGGCTGGACAGCGCGTACTAGAGATTGGTTGCGGCTGGGGCGGCTTGGCCGAAATTGCGGCTCGCGAATTTGGCGCCAAGGTGACGGGCATCACCCTCAGCCCCTCGCAACTGGCCTATGCCAGCGAGAGACTCGGCGCGCAAGCCATCCATGCCGACTTGCGCTTGCAAGACTACCGAGACACCAACGATGGCCCTTATGACGCGATTTGCTCCATTGAAATGATTGAAGCCGTGGGCCGCGCCTATTGGCCCACCTATTTCCAAACCATCGCGCGTTTGCTCAAACCCGGCGGTCAAGCCTGCATCCAAAGCATCGTCATCGATGACGCCTTGTTTGAGCGCTATGCATTGGGCACAGACTTTATTCAGCAATACATTTTTCCAGGCGGCTTCTTGCCCAGCAGCAGCGAATTCAAAGCCCAAGCGCAAGCAGCGGGCTTGCAAGTTGTCGACAGTTTCGCCTTTGGCCAAGACTACGCCGAAACCTTGAAGCGTTGGCGAGAAACTTATGTGCAGGCTTTGCCGCGCATGAACGACCTGGGTTTTGACGAACGCTTTGAGCGCACCTGGGTGTTTTACTTGGCTTATTGCGAGGCTGCGTTTTTAGAGCGCAACACCGATGTGGTGCAGTTCACTTTGCGTAAACCTGCATGACGCTTAACCGCGGTGACAAGCTGGGCGCCTTGGCCTTGGCGCGTTTGGGCTTGCCCGCCTTACCTCTGGCTTTTGTGGCCTTGCCCTTGTATGTGCTTTGGCCGCATTACTTTGCCAGCCAGTTCGGTGTGTCGCTCTCGTTGATTGGCGGCTTGCTGTTGTTAGCCAGAGCCTTGGACGCCTTGATCGACCCCAGTATTGGCCATTGGTTGGACAAGCTCTATGCGCACAGCCCCAAGCGTGTGCTGCGTCGTTGCTGGCTAGCAGCTCTGCTTTTGGCACTGAGTTTTGTCGGTTTGTTTTTCCCGCAATGGCTGCTCGGGCGAAGCGTGGGACAAGCCGATTTGCTGCTGCTGGTCGGCGCTTTGCTGCTGGTGTGTTACCTCAGCTACAGCGTTCTGACCATTGCGCTGCAAGCCTGGGGCGCTCGCATGGGCGGGGACAGCTTGGCGCGCAGTCGCTTGGTGGGCTGGCGTGAAGGTTTGGGTTTGGCCGGTGTGATCTTGGCCTCCCTGGTGTCTGGCTTGGCTGGAATCGCTGAATTGGTGTCGGTGTTTGTGGGTGTGTTGGTTTTGGCCATGCTGTCTTGGACTGGCGCCGTGCAGCCTGCCCCCAGCCCTGACACGCACAGCGGCGGCTGGTGGTCTTCTCTTTGGCAGCCTTGGCAAGACAGCGTGTTTCTTCGCTTGCTGGGCGTCTTCATGGTCAATGGCATCGCTTCAGCCATTCCGGCCACCTTGATTGTGTTTTTCGTGCAAGACCGCCTGCAGCTTGGCGCTGAGATGCAAGCGCAGTTTTTGGGCACTTACTTTGTTGCGGCGGCTATTTCTATGCCGCTGTGGCTGCGCTTGATCGCGCGCTTTGGGGTGCGCTCTTGCTGGGCTGCTGGCATGGCCTTGGCGATCGCGGTGTTCATCTGGTCTTTGGCCTTGGGCGCGGGAGACGTGTGGGGCTACACCGTCATTTGTGCGCTATCGGGTTTGGCGCTGGGCGCAGACTTGATCGCACCTGGCGCGTTGCTCAACGGCGTGCTGCAAATTGAGGATAAGCAACACCCCCATGCAGGCGCCTACTTTGGCTGGTGGCAAGTCGCCACCAAGCTTAACTTGGCACTGGCCGCGGGTGTCGCACTGCCTTTGCTAGAGTGGCTGGGCTATAGCCCTGGCGCACAAGACGCCCCTGCCTTGGCCGCGCTCAGTTGGTCGTATGCCTTGCTGCCCTGTGCTTTGAAATGTTTAGCGCTGCTGCTGTTGCTCAAAGTGTCTCGTGTATTGCTTGATAAGGAGTCTGTATGAAACGCCGCTTATGGTTATCCGCTGCCGCCGCCACCGCCTTGGGTGCGAGCGGCTGTGCCGGCCCGTCCATCAACGACTATGCCCAAGAACAACCGACACTCGACTTGAAAAACTATTTCAATGGCGTGGTCGACGCCTGGGGCGTGTTCACCGACCGCTCGGGGCGCGTGGTCAAACGCTTCACCGTGGTGATGAACTGCAGTTGGAACGGCGAGCAAGGCGTGCTCGATGAAGACTTTGTGTACTCGGATGGCAGCACCCAAAAACGCATTTGGAAACTGCAACACCTTGGCAACGGCAACTTCAGCGGCGCGGCCGATGATGTGGTCGGTCTTGCCAATGGCGCCACCCGAGGCAACACCTTTCGCTGGGGCTACACCTTGGCTTTGCCGATTGACGGGCGTGTATGGGAAGTTCAGTTCGATGACTGGATGTACCTGATGAACGATCGCGTGATGCTCAACAAAGCCAGCATGTCCAAGTTTGGCGTGTTTTTGGGTGAGGTCACCTTGTCGTTCACCAAGCGGATTTGAGCATGGCGTGGCTCAGCCCATTCAACAAACCGCTGAACGACTGGCGAGGTCGCAGCGTGTGGTTGGTGGGCGCGTCCAGCGGGATTGGTTTGGCTTGCGCCAAGGCTTTGCACGCACAGGGCGCTAAGGTGTGTGTATCGGCACGACAAGCAGCTTTGTTGCAAGACTTTGCAGACCAACACCCTGGCAGCATGGCGCTGCCTTTGGACGTGACAGACAAGCAAGCGATGCAAGCTGCTGTGCAGCAAGTCAGCACGGCACAAGGCTTGGATGTGGTGGTGTACTGCGCAGGCGTCTACCAACCCCAACGCGCCACCCAATACAACTTGGCCAGCATGGAGCTGCACATGGCGGTGAACTACCACGGTGCTTTGTATTTGCTAGACGCTGTGTTGCCCAGCTTGATAACCCAAGGTCGTGGCCACCTGAGCTTGGTGTCCAGCGTCGCCGGTTACCGCGGCTTGCCGCAAAGCTTGGCTTACGGTCCTAGCAAAGCCGCGCTCACCCATTTGGCCGAGGCTTTGTATTTGGATTTACAAGACAGCGGCATCGGTGTGAGTGTGATCAACCCGGGTTTTGTGGAGACGCCGCTCACCGCGCAAAACCAGTTCACCATGCCGGCGCTCATCACTTCGGATGAAGCTGCTCAGCACATCTTGCAAGGTTGGCGCGACGGTCTGTTTGAGATTCACTTTCCCAAGCGCTTCACACGGTGGTTGCAGATGCTGCGCATCCTGCCTTATCGCTGGTATTTTTCATTGGTGCGCCGCGCCACAGGTCTGTAACGATGAACCCATCTTCTTTAAACGAAACGGTAGACGCCTTGGTGTTGGCGTTTGAAAACCTCAGCCCCGCTGACGTCAAAACCTTGGGTCACTGGTACGCGCCTGACGCTCGCTTTAAAGACCCGTTCAAAGAGGTGCAAGGCGTGGCAGCGATTGAAGCTATTTTTGAGCATATGTTTGACAGCCTTCACGAACCGCGCTTTGTTGTGACAGACCGCATTGTTCAAGATGCGCAATGCTTTTTGGTGTGGGATTTTGTGTTTCGCTTCAAGACCATGGACACACAAACCCAGCAGCGCATTCGCGGAGGCTCGCACCTGAAGTTTGCGCCAGACAACGATGGCGCTTGGCGCATTACCTTGCACCGCGATTACTGGGACGCCGCCGAAGAACTGTATGAAAAACTGCCGCTGGTGGGCGGCTTGATGCGCTGGTTAAAAAAACGCGTGAACAGTTAGGCAGGCTGGGTGTCGATGAAGCTTTGACGCTGCATGAGTTTTTCTTGCAAGGCGTCCAAGTTGGGGTAGTCTTCCCGCCAGCCGATGTGGGGAAAGCGAAAGTCCAAATAGCCAAGCGCACAGCCCACGGCCAGATCGGCCAAATTCAAATGGATGCCACAGCAAAACGGCTTGTCGCTTAGGCCGTGACTCATGGCGGCCAAGCTGTCGTGGACTTTGCCCAGATGTCGGTCAATCCATACCTGGCTGCGCTCGGCCTCTGTGCGGCCCACCCAATGCGCCTCTAGGCGAGCGGTGATAGCCGCGTCCAGCAAGCCATCTGCCAACGCTTCCCAGGTTTTCACCTCGGTGCGCTCTCGCCCGCTGGGGGGTATGAGTTTGCCCACTGGGGACAAAGTGTCAAGGTATTCCACGATGACGCGTGAGTCAAACAAGGCCTCACCCCCCTCCATGACCAAGCAAGGCACTTTGCCCAAGGGGTTGGAGGCGATGATGGTGGTGTCTGCTGCCCAAACATCTTCCAGCACAAATTGGTATTCGAGTTTTTTCTCGGCCATGACAACGCGCACTTTGCGCACATAGGGGCTAGGGACAGAGCCAATCAGTTTCATACTTACGCTAATTTTGTTTCACTGCAGATCATTCTATAGAGTCACCGAGGCCCTGCCTCAAGCCAAGCTGACAAGCGCCGCCTAGAATCGGCAATATGAATACTTTTGCTGTGACCGCCTTGTCGCCCTTGGATGGGCGTTACGCCAACAAACTCCAAGCTTTGCAGCTCCTCATGAGCGAACACGGCTTTATGCAACGCCGCGTTCAGGTGGAAGTAGCTTGGTTTATCGCCTTGAGCGATGTAGGCATGGTTGAGTTCCCGCCTTTAAGCAGCGCCGCACGAGCGCATCTTCAGCACTTGGTGCAAACGTTTTCGCCCGATGACAGCATGGCCATCAAGGCGATTGAGCGAACCACCAACCACGATGTGAAGGCAGTGGAATATTGGCTCAAAGACCAGTGCCAACTGCCCAGCCTGTCTGCAGCATTGCGCGAAGAGTTAGGCCGTGCCAATGAATTCTTCCATTTCGCCTGCACCAGCGAAGACATCAACAACACCAGCCATGCTTTGCAGCTGCAAGCCGCCAGACAACAAGTGCTGTTGCCCGCCATCGATGCATTGATCGACAAACTGCGCGAGATGGCGCACCGCTATGCCAACGACGCCATGCTGAGTCGCACCCATGGACAAACTGCCAGCCCCACCACCGTGGGCAAAGAGATCGCCAATGTGCTGATGCGCTTGCAAAACGCTCGCCAACGCATAGATGCCGTGCCGCTCTTGGCCAAAATGAACGGCGCGGTGGGTAACTACAACGCCCATGTGGCGGCCAGTGCAGACATCGATTGGCCGGCGTTTGCGCGTAGCGTCATTGAGTCGCCGCAAAGCGCTGGTGGTTTGGGTTTGCTGCAACAACCCTACAGCATCCAAATTGAGCCACACGACTACATGGCCGAGCTGTTTGACGCCATGGCGCGCACCAACACCATCCTGATCGACCTCTCTCGAGATCTGTGGGGCTACATCTCTTTAGGTTATTTCAAGCAGCACCTGAAAGCGGGAGAAATTGGCTCCTCCACCATGCCGCACAAAGTCAACCCTATCGACTTTGAAAACGCCGAAGGCAATTTGGGCTTGGCCAATGCCTTGCTGCGCCACTTGAGCGAAAAGCTGCCTATCAGCCGGTGGCAGCGCGACTTGTCCGACAGCACCGTGCTGCGCAACATGGGTGTGGCTTTGGGTCACAGCGATTTAGCCTACCAGTCCTTGTTGCAAGGCTTGAACAAGCTTGAACTAAACCCCCAAGCCTTGGCTGCCGATTTGGACAACGCATGGGAAGTGCTTGCCGAGCCCATACAAACGGTGATGCGCCGCTATGGCGTGACTGGCGCTTACGAGCAACTAAAAGACCTGACACGTGGCCAGCGCGTCACCCGCGAAGCCTTGCATGGGCTGATACACGGCTTGGCCATTCCAGAGGCTGAAAAACAACGCCTGCTGGCTTTGACACCTGCCAACTATGTGGGCTTGGCGTCTTCCTTGGCCCGTTCCGCGTAGCGGTTAAATCGCCACGAGTCACCGTGCAAGGTGATGCGTCGCCACACCGAGCGCTTGGCCCCAGGGCTCAGTTCAGGCCAGCGCTGCACCTCTTCGAAGGTACGACCACAGCCTTTGCACAGCGGGTCGCCTTGGCTGGTTGAGCAAATCGCGATGCAGGGTGTATCGGTCGTGCTGTCATACCAAGCTTTCCATGCGGCATAAGCTTTGGCCGGAAAGCCTTTTTCAGCCGCCTCGTCTTGGTGGTGGTAAATCATCAAGGCATAGACCTCGGCCAAGGCACGCAACTCTGACGCCAATGTGACGCCATCGGGCGAGGGTTTCACAGCCCGCCAATGGTTGATGGCCGACTCGATATCGGTGATGTGAATCGCGCTCATGTTCAGTTGGGTTGTAATAACTCAAACCGTCTGCGCTCAAGTGTGCGCAAACGCGAGTCCACAATAGACGCTTCCATGTGACCCGCACGGTCGAGCTTGCCCTCTTTAGAAAGCTGTTTGGCCAACTCTTGCGCCGCACGCAAGCGGTCAATCGCACCCACCTCGTCCCAGCGCACCACATGAAACTCGGCGTGCGCACGCAATCCACGCAAGCGGTCACCGGTTTGCATCAGGGCTTGGGAAGACAAATCCCAGGCCATTGGGTCGCGTGGATGCTGGGCCAGCCACAGCTGCATGGTGTCATTGGCCTGTACCGCTAGCTTGGCTTGTTTGGCCTCGATACGGCACAGGGTTTGCAACATGACACGTGCGCGGTCCACCACTTTGGCACCCAAACTTTGCAAGCATTGCAAAGGGTTGTTCAAACGCCGCTCGGTGTCCGCCGCCAACCATTGGGCTGCGCGCAAACCCGCAGGGTCTTCGCGCACCAGTTGCAACAAGGTGGTCATGGCGTCGCGTGCCTGGGCGTCACGGCGTTGCTGGGTGTAGGCCATCACACCGGCGTACAGCATGGCAGCGCGCTTGGCTACCGGAAGTTGCGGGGAAAAGTCTTTTTCCAGTAAATCGCTGAGCACTTGCATATCGTCCGTCAGCGGACTCATCAAAGCGCGGGCTCGAGCAGTCATCATGGCGTGTTCGATACTGGTCTCTACGGGTGCGAAAGTTTTCCCCAAACCCAGCCGCGACTGCATATCGCCAATGCGCTCGGAGGTCAGCGGGTGGCTGCGTAAATAAGGGTAGTTGCCGTTGTCGTTCAAGCGTGCCGCTTGTTGTAATTTTTGAAACATGCCCACAAAACCTTGCGAATCAAAACCGGCTTGGGCATGAACATTGAAGCCCAAGCGATCGGCTTCGCGCTCCATATCGCGCGAAAAGTTCAGCTGACCTTGCGCCGAACCGGCTGTGCCGCCCATCATCACCGCGCCAGCAGCATCAGGGCTTCGGCTGGCGGCCAACACACCCAAGATCATGCCGGCAATCAAAAATGGGGTGGTGCGCCCTTGCTGGTCTTGCATGCGGGCGATGTGGCGCTGGGTAACGTGGCTGAGTTCGTGCGACATAACCGAAGCTAATTCGTCGCGGCTAGAGACCACCGCGATCAAACCAAGGTGCACACCCATGAACCCCCCAGGCAGGGCAAACGCGTTGACCGACCTGTCACGCACCAAAAACACATCCCATGCAAAGGCTTCTTCTTGCTCGGCTTGCAAATTTCCCAGCTGCATGGACGCTTCGCGCAGTGGCTGCCAAATGGATTGCAGGTAGTCCAGCAAAACGGGGTCGTCCATGTAGTCGGCGTCGGTTAACAACTGGCGCATGATGGACTCGCCCAAGCGGCGCTCTTGCTGCACGCTCATACTGTTGCCGTCGCCAATATTTGGCAGCCGACCAGCGTTGTTTTGCGCTTGCAAACCTACCGGCGTCAAGGCAACGGCTAACGCCAAGGTCAGCAGAAGTG
>CAMDIP010000009.1 GCA_945899335.1 Bordetella parapertussis | reverse complement strand
AATGTGGTGCTCGAGCGCTCTTTCGGCGCCCCCACCGTGACCAAGGACGGTGTGTCCGTGGCCAAGGAAATCGAACTCAAAGACAAGCTGCAAAACATGGGAGCGCAGATGGTCAAGGAAGTCGCTTCCAAAACCTCTGACAATGCAGGCGACGGCACCACCACCGCCACCGTGTTGGCCCAAGCCATCGTGCGCGAAGGCATGAAGTACGTGGCCGCTGGCATGAACCCCATGGACTTGAAGCGCGGCATCGACAAGGCTGTTACCGCTTTGATCGCCGAGTTGCAAAAAGCTTCCCGTGCCACCACCACCAGCAAAGAAATCGCCCAAGTCGGTTCTATCTCTGCCAACTCTGACACCAGCATCGGCGAGATCATCGCCAACGCCATGGACAAAGTCGGCAAAGAAGGCGTGATCACTGTGGAAGACGGCAAGTCACTGCAAAACGAACTCGACGTCGTTGAAGGTATGCAGTTTGACCGTGGCTATTTGTCACCCTACTTCATCAACAACCCCGACAAACAAGTCGCGCTGCTCGACAACCCCTTTGTGCTGCTGTTTGACAAAAAGATCAGCAATATCCGCGAACTGCTGCCCACCTTGGAAGCCGTTGCCAAAGCCGGTCGTCCATTGCTCATCATTGCTGAAGAAGTTGACGGCGAAGCGCTGGCAACTTTGGTGGTCAACACCATCCGTGGCATTTTGAAGGTTGTCGCTGTCAAGGCACCTGGTTTTGGCGACCGCCGCAAAGCCATGTTGGAAGACATCGCCATCCTGACCGGTGGCAAAGTCATCGCCGAAGAAATCGGCCTGACCTTGGAGAAAGTCACTTTGGCTGACCTGGGTTCTGCCAAGCGCATCGAAGTGGGCAAAGAAAACACCACCATCATTGATGGCGCAGGTGCCGCTGCTGACATCGAAGCACGTGTCAAACAAATTCGTATCCAAATCGAAGAAGCCACTTCTGACTACGACCGTGAAAAACTGCAAGAGCGTGTGGCCAAGTTGGCCGGTGGTGTGGCAGTGATCAAGGTCGGTGCTGCTACCGAAGTGGAAATGAAAGAGAAAAAAGCCCGCGTTGAAGACGCCCTGCACGCCACCCGCGCTGCCGTGGAAGAAGGCATCGTGGCTGGTGGTGGCGTGGCACTGCTGCGCGCACGCCAAGCTGCTGGCACCATCAAGGGTGACAACCCAGACCAAGACGCTGGCATCAAGCTGGTATTGAAAGCGGTTGAGTCACCTTTGCGCGAAATCGTCTACAACGCTGGTGGCGAGCCTTCAGTGGTCGTCAACGCTGTGTTGGCCGGTAAAGGCAACTACGGTTTCAACGCCGCCAACGACACCTATGGCGACATGATCGAAATGGGTATTCTGGACCCCACCAAAGTGACCCGCACTGCGTTGCAAAATGCTGCCTCTGTGGCCTCTTTGATGTTGACCACCGAAGCCATGATTGCTGAAGCACCCAAAGACGATGCAGGCTCCATGGGCGGCATGGGTGGTGGTGACATGGGTGGTATGGGCGGCATGGGTGGCATGGGCATGTAATTGCCTCTTGCCGCAAACGCCTAACGGCGTTTCAGCCCCATCAACCCCGCAAGGTTCGCGCCTTGCGGGGTTTTTTATGACAACTTCAGTTGCGACACAATAGCTGCATGGACATTTCGTCCGCATGGTGCGCGATATCAACAGCAATTACCTCACCGAATTGGCGCCCTTGTTCCCCTCTACCGTTTAAGTGAGGAAGGCGACTACCCCGAACTTGCCAAAGACATCATTTATGAGATTTCAACCGTTCCAGCCGATATCGCCGCCGCTCAAAAAAAACCTTAGCTTGGCCTTGTGCAGCCTGGGTAGCCTGTTTTTCTTGCATCCGGCTTGGGCTTTAGAACCCGCTCCCCCCGAAGCACCCATTGTTCGGATGTCGGACATGGCACCCATCAGCGTGGGGCAGTTGTTACAAGCTGTTATCAGCGCTGATGTCGCTGTGCTTGGCGAAGTTCATGACAACCCGCGGCACCACCAACTGCGTGGGGAGTTGCTACGTCAATTACCTGCTGCGAGTAAAACGGTGGTGGCTGAACATTTGAGCTGGCGCCTTCGTTTCAAGGGGGGTGGAGAGTTATTGACAGGCTTAGAAGCTGCTGGGTTTGACGCTAAAGGCTGGGGCTGGCCTTTGCACCAGCCCGTGTTTGAAGCGGTCACTTCAATGAAGATGCCCCTCATGGGTGGCAATTTGCCAGGCGAGTCCATCAAAGAAGTGTTCAAAACCCGCGGCCAAAGCCTGCCCGAAGCCGTGCGTTCGCTGCTGGCGCAAGCCCCTTTTGACGTGCAGCAAAGCAAAGCATTGGAAGAAGAAATCGACCAAGGGCACTGCGGCGCCATGCCAGCCAGCATGTTCGAGGGCATGGCCGCGGTGCAACGCGGACGCGACGCGGCCATGGCCGAAGTTGCACTCGCACACCTGCCAAGCATTGTGGTGGCGGGCAATGGACATGCTTGGAAGCACTTGGGTGTGCCTTTTGTTGTGTACAAATCTTCACCGCACTTGCACACACTGAGCGTACTGTTCATGGAGTGGGACGACACGCGGCCCAGCCCAGAAAAACAAGCGTTTTTGGCTGAATTGGCGCAGCAAGCGGACTATGTGTGGCTCACGCCACCCCATCCCCGCAAAGACCCCTGTGAAAGTTTGCGAAAAAAATGAATACTTTGTGTGGATAAAAATACACAAAATTACAAAAATTTACTATTAAATAATTAATTTAAGGTGTTTATCGATTAATATTTGAGTACTTTAATTCACATCGCATATTGATGAGACCCATCGTACTCAAGGAAATCAGGTCGCTACAGACCTTGAAAACGCCCAGCCGGCAAGACGACGGCTGTGTGTTGGGTTTCGCCTGGGGACCTCATCACGCCATGCCAGCCGCTTGCCAGCGCCATGAGCCGCGCCGCGTGAAGCACCCGCCCCTGCGCTTTGACAAGGGTGCGGCGGTGGACCAATATGCATAGCGAGATTGCTTCAGTCCTTCGGGCTTCGCAATGAAGTCATAAAACTCGCCATGGCGCCTCTTTAGGCTTACATAAGTGCATCAAGTTTTCGGGCATCGGCGCAAAAAGCGCGAATGCCCTCTGCCAGTTTGTCGCTGGCCATGGCGTCTTCATTCAGGGCAAAACGAAACTGCGCCTCGTTCAGCGTGACACGCTCGATGGGCTTCGCTTGTGCCTGCGCCAAACTGAGCGCAGAAGAAAGCGGTGCGGTTTGCGCCTGCAACTGCGCCAGCAACTCAGGCGAGATGGTGAGCAAATCGCAACCTGCCAATGCGGTGATTTGCCCAATGTTGCGAAAGCTCGCACCCATCACCTCAGTAGTCACGCCATGTTGCTTGTAGTAGTTGTAAATATGGCGAACGCTTTGCACACCTGGATCGTTCACACCAGCACGTTCTGCCTCGTCCCACGCCGCACCCGTGGCCTTTTTGTGCCAGTCGTAAATACGCCCCACAAAAGGGGAAATGAGTTTCACCCCCGCTTGCGCACACGCCACGGCCTGGGCAAACGCAAACAACAAAGTGAGGTTGGTGTGAATGCCTTCGCGCTCTAACACCTGCGCAGCTTGTATACCCTCCCAAGTGGCTGCGATTTTGATGAGCACCCGCTTTTGCGTGTCTATGCCTTGCGCTTGGTACAACTGGGTGATGCGCCGCGCCCGCACAAGGGTGGCGTCAGTGTCAAAGCTCAAACGGGCATCGACTTCGGTGGACACACGCCCAGGCAGCAAAGACAAAATCTCGCAACCAAAGCGCACCAGCAAGCGATCCATGTTTTCATCCTGAGCGGCTTTGGGGTGCTGTGCCAAAGTTTCATCCAGCAGTGCGCGGTAGACGGGCATTTGCACCGCTTTAAGAATGAGCGAGGGGTTGGTGGTGGCGTCTGTTGGCTGAAATTGGGCGATTTGACGGAAATCGCCGGTGTCGGCCACCACGGTGGTGAATTGCTTTAAAGCATCGAGTTGGTTCATCACTGCATTATCTCTTTCAAGCCCGTTGTGTCGTTGACTTAAACCTGAGCGGCAATACCGCTACAGTCTGACTTATGAAAAATATTTTGGTCTTAGGTGGAAGCGGTTTTGTGGGTCGCCATGTGTGCGAGGCTTTGAACCGAGCAGGTGTTCACATCACGGTGCCCACACGCCGCTTGCCAGCGCGTTCGGTGCAAATGCTGCCCATGGTGTCGGTGGTGCAAGCCGATGTACACGACCCCGCGCAGCTGGCGGCTTTGCTGCCCGGGCACGATGCGGTCATCAACCTGATTGCCATCTTGCACGGCACCCAAGCGCAATTCGACAAAGCCCATGTGCAACTGCCTGCGCTGTTGGCCAAGGCATGTTTGGTTGCAGGCGTCAATCGACTGGTGCATATCAGCGCCTTGGGTGCGGATATGAATGCACCGTCCATGTACCAACGCAGCAAGGCGCATGGTGAACAGGTCTTGCAAGAGCATGTGCCCCAAGGTTTGGCGCTGACGGTTTTGCGCCCCAGCGTGGTCTTTGGCGAAGACGATGCCTTCATCAATGTGTTTGCCAAATTGCAAGCCTTGGCACCGGTGGTGCCGCTTGCCGGCGCACACACCCGTTTTCAGCCGGTATGGGTTCACGATGTTGCACAAGCTGTGGTGTATGCAGTGATGCACCCAGCCACAGCGGGTCCCAGCTACGAACTCGTCGGACCACAAATCTTTACCTTGCAGCAGTTGGTAGAACACGCGGGTATATGGGCACAACACCCGCGTTGGGTCATTCCTTTGCCTAACGCGTTGGCCTACGTGCAAGCTTGGGTGATGGAGCAACTGCCAGGCCCAACCTTGATGAGTCGCGACAACGTGGCTTCCATGCAAGTCGATAACGTGGCCAGCGGCGCAGCCCTGGGTTTGAGCGCCTTGGGCGTACCAACACCGGCGAGCTTGGCCAGTGTGTTTACTTTGCCTTGAAAACCATGCAAACCTATTTGGTGGGTGGCGCGGTGCGAGACGCATTGCTGGGCATCAATGGCAGCGACCGTGACTGGGTGGTGGTAGGCAGCACCCCCGAAGAGATGCTCGCCCAAGGTTTTCTCCCTGTGGGCAAAGACTTTCCGGTGTTTTTACATCCCCACAACAAAGACGAATACGCACTGGCTCGAACGGAACGCAAAACCGCACCAGGCTACAAAGGCTTTGTAATCCATGCCGCACCTGAAGTCACGCTAGAGCAAGACTTGGCACGGCGCGACCTCACCATCAACGCCATCGCCCAAGACGCACAAGGTCAACTAACAGACCCCTATGGCGGTGAGCGCGATTTAAAAGAAGGTGTGCTGCGCCATGTCAGCTTGGCCTTTCGTGAAGACCCTGTGCGCATCTTGCGTTTGGCAAGGTTTGCGGCACGTTTCCCCCACTTTGTCGTCGCACCTGAAACCCAAGCTTTGATGGTGGAGATGGTGCAAGACGGCGAGGTCAAGGCGTTGGTGGCCGAACGTGTGTGGCAAGAATTGGCCAAAGGCTTGATGGGCCACCAACCCTCGCGCATGTTGCAGGTGTTGCGCGACTGCGGCGCTTTGCAAATCTTGTTGCCTGAAGTCGCTCGCTTATACGGCGTGCCGCAACCGGTAGAACACCACCCCGAGGTGGACACCGGCGTGCATCTCGAGATGGTGCTCGACCAATGCGCTCGCATGAACATGCCCTTGGAGGTGCGCTTTGCAGCCCTGTGCCACGATTTAGGCAAGGGCAACACCCACCCCAGCGCCTTGCCACGCCACATCGGCCATGAGGGGCGCAGCGTCAAACTGCTACGTGCTGTCTGCGAGCGGTTGCGGGTGCCGCAACACTGCAAAGAACTGGCCGAGGTGGTTGCGCGTGAACACGGACATATCCACGGTTGCTTGCGTCTCAGTGCTGAATCGGTATTGCGTTTGCTGGTGCGCTGCGATGCCCTGCGCCGACCCGAGCGTTTTTCGCAAGTGTTGCAAGCCTGTGAATGCGATGCCCGCGGGAGACTGGGCTTGCAAGAGCGCGCTTACCCGCAAGCCGCGCACCTGCGTGGTTTGCTCAACGCCGCCTTGTCGGTGGATACCACTACGCTATCTGATCAAGCCATGCAACGCGGTTTGAAAGGCGCTCACATAGGCCAGCATATTGACGCTGCCCGTGTCCTTGCCCTCAAGGCAGCCATCGCGAGTTGATCATTTCGAAGCAGTTTCGGCGTCCCAACGGCCTGCCAAATTCTTCAGCAACTGGGTGACAGCCAAAGCGCGGCGACTTTGCACATCGAGCAAATTTCGCTGTGCGGCAAGCGCACTGGCTTGGGCTGTGACCACATTCAAGTAACTGACCGTGCCTGCTGCGTACTGCGCTTCGGTGATGCGCAAATTGCGCTCTGCGGCTTGCAAGGCCTGTGCTTGCGCTGCTTCTTGCGCCTGCAACTGATGGGTCGCCACCAAGTTGTCCTCCACCTCTTGTAAGAGGGTCAGCACGGTTTGCTGGTAGTTGAGAAGTGCCACTTCCAAGGCGGCGCGGGCATCGTCCTTGGCGGCTTGGCGCTGTCCGCCATCGAACAAAGACAAGGCCAACGACGGCCCCAAAGACCACAGTCGGGAAGAGGCATTGAACAAGCTCGCCAACTCGGTACTTTTGTAACCGGTGCTGGCAGCAAAACTGAAGGTGGGAAAGAAAGCGGTCTGCGCCACCCCCAGTTGCGCTTGGGCGCCCATCACCCGTATTTCTGCGGCACGAATATCGGGGCGGCGTTGCAGCAAAGAGGCTGGCAACACCGTGGGCAAGGCGGGCAGCGCAGGCAAAGCTTGCGACGCGGCCATCTGCAAAGCCGATGGCGCTTGGCCCAGTAACACGGCCAAGCTGTGGGTCAGTTGTTGGCGCGTTGTTTCGACATCGATACGTTGCGCCACCGTGCTTTGCCATTGCGACTCGGCCTGCGCCACATCTGCCGCAGACACCACACCAGCGTCGTAGCGGTAGCGCGTCAAGGTCAAGGCACGCTCGTAAGCCACTTGCGCTTTTTCCACCACCGCTTGTTGACGCTCAGCGGTGCGCATAGCGATATAGGTTTGCACCAAGGTCGCTTGCGCCGACAAACGCGCCAGCGCCAAATCTTCTTGACTCGCCAAGGCGTTGGCCTGCGCCGCTTGGGTTTGCAAGTCGATGCGACCCCAAACATCGAGCTCCCACGTCAAGGGCAAGTTGACGCTTGCGCTGCTGGATGCTGCCCCGCCGCCGCTGCTGACGGAACGCGCTGCACCAGCAGTTACCGACACACTGGGCCACAAACTGGCTTGTGACGCAGCCACACTGGCTTGGGCTTGGCGCACTTTGGCAGACAACAGTTGCAAATTCAAATTGCCTGTTTCAAGTTGCGCTTGCAAACCATTGAGTACAGGGTCTTGAAACAAAGTCCACCAAGAACGGTCCACCGCATCACCCGCTGCATTGGCTGTTTGTGGCGCACCAAAGCTTTCGGGTGCGCGAGCCGTGGGCTTTACGACAACAGGCTTTTTGAACCAACTGGCACAGCCTGCGAGCAACAAGCAAAGCGCAATCGCTGAAAGCGTTTTTGCCTTCCTTGGCCGCCGCATACTCATACCACTCTCCCACCAGAAACCACGGAAGTTAGCACGACTGATTTGGCACTGCGCCAAGCCAACCAACGGCTTCGCAACGCCTCCAAGCCCACAAACACGATGGGCGTGGTGAACAAGGTCAAGAGCTGGCTCAGCACCAAGCCCCCCAGCACCGCCAGTCCCAGCGGTTGGCGCAACTCTGCTCCCACGCCATAGGCCAAGGCCAAGGGAATGGCGCCCAACATGGCCGCAGCCGTGGTCATGAGAATGGGACGTAAGCGCTGCTGCGCTGAAAGGTAAATCGCTTGGGCAGGGCTGCGTCCAAGGCGCTGTTTTTGCAGGGCAAAGTCAATCATCAAGATGGCATTTTTTTTCACGATACCAATCAGCAAGATCACACCAATCATGGCAATGATGCTGAACTCGGTGCCCATGGCCATCAGGGTCAGCAATGCACCCAGTCCGGCGGATGGCAAGGTGGACAGTATGGTGAGCGGGTGCAACAGGTTTTCATACAGTATCCCCAAGACCAAGTACAAGGTCAGCAAGGCAGACAGTATCAACAAAGGCTGGGTTTCCAAGGAGCGCTGAAACGCGTTGGCGGTGCCTGCAAAACTGCCACGTACAGATACTGGCAAATTGAGTTCAGCTACTGTGGCATTGATGGCCTGTGTGGCTTGCGACAGCGACACGCCTGGGGCCAAACTGAAGCTGAAGGTGTCTGACGGTACACCGCCTTCATGCGACACCGACAACGCCGTGTTGGTGAGTTCTATACGCGCAAAACTGCTGAAGGGCACAGCTTGGCCACGGTCATTGATAAACTGCAAACGCTGTAAAGCCTCTGCATTTTGCAAATACGGTGGGGCGAGTTCCATCACCACGCGGTATTGGTTCAGTGGGTTGTAAATTACCCCAATTTGTCGTTGGCTGAAACCATTGCTGAGCACCGTGTCAATGGCGCGTACCGACAAACCCAGACGGGCTGCCGCGTCGCGGTCTATCACCACCGAGGTTTGCAAGCCGCGCTCTTCAAAGTCACTGCTGACGTCTTCCAATTCTTTGAGTTTGGCCAAGGCACGGCGCAACTTGGGCTCCCATTCACGCAACTGCGACAAGTCATCGGCTTTGATGCTGAATTCGTACTCGGAGTTCGATACCCGTCCACCGACGCGAATGTCTTGCACTGGCGTCAAAAACAACCGTGCGCCAGCCTCCTTGGACAGTTGCTTGCGCAATCGTGCCACCACCTGTTCAGCACTGGCGTCGCGCTGATCGCGCGGCTTGAGCGTCAAGAACATGCGGGCGGCATTGCGTTGCCCTTCGCCAGTGAAACCCGTCACCGTCTCTACCGCGGGATCGGCCTGCACGATGGCAAGCATGGTGTGCAAGCGCTGCTGCATGGCCTGAAACGAAGAACTTTGGTCCGCACGTATAAAGCCGTTGATGCGGCCAGTGTCTTGTTGTGGGAAAAAGCCCTTGGGAATAGCGCGGTACAGGGTGACATTGAGGGCGATGGCCGCAACCAACACCAACCACATCAGCCATGGGTGGCGCAATGCCCAAGCCAAGCCATGTTTGTAAATGCGTAACCATTTGCTACGCCGCGGTCTGCGTGGTTGGCTAAGCTGCCGAGGTAACAGGGCAGCACACATCATGGGCGTGGTGGTCAAAGACACCAGCATCGACACCATGATGGCGGCTGTCATCACCACCGCAAATTCACGAAACAATCGGCCCAACATGCCGCCCATGAACAAAATGGGGATGAACACCGCCACCAAAGAAATGCTGATGGCAACCACCGTAAACCCAATGTCGCGTGAACCCTGCAAACAGGCTTGCAGCAAAGGCACACCACGCTCGCGCTGTCGGGTGATGTTCTCCAAAACCACGATCGCGTCATCCACCACAAAGCCGGTGGCGATGGTCAAAGCCATCAGCGTGAGGTTGTTCAAACTCAAACCCATGAGGTACATCACCACACAAGTGCCCGCCAACGACAACGGCAACGCAACAGCAGGAATGAGTGCGGTTTGCCAACGCTTTAAAAACAAGGCCACCACCAAAATCACCAATGCCATGGACAGCACCAACGACTTTTGGATCTCCAGCAAAGAAGCCCGTACGGTAGGTGAACGGTCCAACACCACCGCCATCTGCACAGCCGCTGGCAAACCTGCCTCCAACATGGGCAAGATGCTACGCACCCTGTCAACGGTCTCGATCACATTGCCGCCCGGTTGAAGGTTCAACACCAACAGCACAGCGGGTTGACCTTGGGACACGCCGTCGGTGCGCACATCCTGTACAGAGTCCTGCACCTGCGCCACATCTTGCAAACGCAAAGCCTGACCGTTCACATAACGCAATATCAAAGGGGCATAGTCTTGCGCAGTGCGCGCTTGGTCATTGGCTTCGATTTGCCACGCTTGGGCTTCGTCCTCCACCACGCCTTTAGGGCGATGGGCGTTGTTGGCCACCACCGCTTGGCGAACCATCTCCAGAGAAATGCCAGCAGCACTGAGTTTGTGGGGGTCTAGCGCTATGCGAACCGCGGGCAAAGCACCGCCGCCAATGGTGACCTGCCCCACACCATCAACTTGCGCCAAGCGCTGGGCCAAAGTGGTGGAGGCCATGTCGTACATCTGGCCGCGTGTGTAAGTGTCTGAGGTCAAGGCCAAAACCAGCATCGGGCTGTCTGCAGGGTTGACCTTTTTGTAGGTGGGCCGGCTGGGCATACCGGTTGGCAGCAAGGGCTGGGCGGTGTTGATGGCCGCTTGCACTTCACGTGCAGCGCCGTTGATATTGCGATCGAGTTCAAACTGCAGGGTGACGCGTGTGCTGCCCTGTGAAGAACTGGAAGTCATTTCGGTCACGCCTGCAATATTTCCCAAGACCCGCTCAAGAGGCGTGGCCACGGTGGCTGCCATGGTCTCGGGACTGGCACCAGGCAAATTGGCCTGCACCGAGATGGTGGGGAAATCTACCTGTGGCAATGGTGCCACCGGCAACTGCACATAAGCCAATGCACCCGCCAAGGCCAGGCCAAGGCTTAGCAAAGTGGTGGCCACGGGTCTGGCGATGAAGGGCGCAGACATGTTCATCGAGCTGAACCCCGCCGCTTTCCCCACGCATCGAGTTGCAGGTAAATCACGGGTGTGGTGAACAAGGTCAACCACTGACTCAAAATCAAGCCTCCCACCAAGGTCACACCCAAGGGGTGGCGCAACTCACTGCCAACGCCGCTGCCCAGCATCAGCGGCAAGGCACCCAGCAATGCACACAAGGTGGTCATCAAAATTGGACGAAAGCGCAACAAACAGGCTTGGGTGATGGCTTCGCGCGGCGGCATGCCTTGGCGACGCTGCGCATCCAGCGCAAAGTCAATCATCATGATGGCGTTCTTCTTCACAATGCCAATCAACAAGACAATGCCGATGACGGCGATCAGCCCCAACTCGATGCGCGCAGCCAACAAAGCCAACAAAGCGCCCAAGGCCGCAGAAGGCAAGGTCGACAAAATCGTGATGGGGTGGACATAGCTCTCATACAGCACACCCAAGACGATGTACATGGTGACCACTGCCGCCAACACCAACCACAGGCTGTTGAGCAAGGAGGCTTTGAAGGCCAAAGCAGCCCCTTCAAAACGCGTCTCCACAGATGGGGGAACATCTTCTTCTGCGCGCATGGCTTGCCAATGCCCATCTATGGCTTGCACCGCCTCACCCAGCGAAGCACTTGCGGCAGGCTTGAACGACAAAGTGACGGCGGGAAACTGTGCCACATGCAAGATGCTGAGCAATGCTGCGCGCTCCTCGACCTTGGCCACACTGCTCAAGGGCACTTGAGACCCATTGACTGATGGCACCCGCAACAATGACAAAGCAGCAGGCCCTATGCGGTCTTGGTCTTGCACCTCTAACACCACACGGTACTGGTTGCTTTGGGTGAAGATGGTGGACACCAAGCGTTGGCCAAATGCGTTGTAAAGCGCGTTGTCGATGGCCAAGACGGTCACGCCCAACCGAGCTGCAGCCTCGCGGTCTATGCGCACATAGGCTTGCAAGCCTTGGTCTTGGTAATCGCTTGCCACATCGGCCAGTGCGGGGTCTAGGCGCAAACGCTCTTGCAGGCGCTTAGACCAATAGCCCAGAGCCTCGCCATCGGGGCCGCTGAGCAAAAATCGAAACGGGTTACGAGTCACTCGGTCTTCCAAACTTAAATCTTGCAGGGGTTGCAAATACACCTGCAAGCCAGAAACTTCTCGAGAAAGCAATGCCAGACGCTCTAAGGTGGCTGGCAATCCTTCGGGACGCTGCGCCTTGGGCACCAAATTCAAGGTCATGCGCCCCGCATTCAAACTGGCATTGGGACCATCCACACCAATGAAGGAGCTAAGGCTTTGCACCGCAGGGTCTTGCAGCAGCAAGCGCCCCAAAGCCTGTTGCCGCTCGGACATCGCCTCAAACGAGGTCGACTGCGTAGCCTCGGTGATGACTTGCACCGCACCCGTGTCTTGCAAAGGGAAAAACCCCTTGGGGCTGATGAGGTAAGCGGCCACGGTCAACACCACCGTCAAAGCAAATGAGGCCAGCGTGGCCGCTGGTCGGTCCAGCACCCAATTCAAACCACGGCCATAAACAGCAATCAAGTGCTTTAACCAGTCTCCCGAGTCCAACGTGTTTTGGTCGTTTTTTTGTGCCTGCAGCACATGGGCGCACAGCATGGGGGTGAGGGTCAAAGAGACGAAGGCTGAAATCAAAATCGCCACAGCCAAGGTGATAGCAAATTCATGGAACAAGCGCCCCACCACATCGCCCATGAACAACAAGGGAATCAGCACAGCAATAAGAGAAAAAGTCAGCGACACAATGGTGAAACCAATTTGCTGTGCGCCCTCGATGGCCGCTTGCACAGGTGTTCGCGGTTGCGCTGGGTCTTGTAAAAAACGGGCAATGTTTTCAATCATGACGATGGCGTCATCCACCACAAAACCTGTGGCTACCGTCAGCGCCATCAAGGTGAGGTTGTTGACTGAAAAACCTGCCAAGTACATGACCGCAAAAGTACCCACCAGCGACAAAGGCACAACCACTGCAGGAATCAAGGTGGCTGATGCACTGCGCAGAAATACAAGTATCACCATGACCACCAAGGCCATCGACAACAGTAACTCGAATTGCACGTCCCGCACCGAGGCCCGAATGGTGGTGGTGCGGTCGGTCATCACCTGTACATCCAAACTGGCTGGCAAAGCCGCGCGTAAAGCGGGAAGTAAGGCCTGCACCCTTTGCACAGTGTCAATCACATTCGCACCCGGTTGACGCTGGATATTCAAAACAATGGCAGGCTGCGTATTGGCCCAGGCCAACAAACGACTGTTCTCAGGCGCATCCTTGATGGTGGCCACATCGCGCAATCGCAAAGGGTTGCCGTTTTTATAAGCCAACACCAAGTTGGCATAGTCTTGCGAGGACTGCATCTGGTCGTTCGCATCCAAGCTAGAGGCACGGGCAGGGCCATCCAAACTGCCCTTGGCCATGCTCACATTGGCTTGGTTGATGGCAGTGCGGACGTCTTCTAGCGAAAAACCCGCAGCGCTCAAAGCTTGGCTGTTGACCTGCACCCGCACCGAGGGGCGCTGGGCGCCCGCGATACTGACCAAGCCCACGCCAGCGACTTGCGACAAACGCATGGCCAAGCGGTTTTCCACCATGTCGTGCACACGGGTGATGGGCAGCGAGGGCGAGCTGATGGCCAAGGTCAATACCGGCGCATCCGCTGGGTTGACCTTGCTGTAGGCCGGTGGCATGGGCAAGTCTGCGGGCAGCACACCGATGGCTGCATTGATGGCGGCTTGCACCTGTTGCTCGGCCACATCCAAAGGCAACTTCAACGAGAAACGCAAAGTGATGACCGAGGCGCCGCCCGAACTGACCGAGGTCATTTGGTCCAAGCCTGGCATTTGCCCGAGTTGCCGCTCCAATGGAGCGGTGACGGTTGCAGTCATCACCTCGGGGCTCGCGCCTGGGTACAGGGTGTTGACCTGAACCGTGGGGTAATCAATTTGCGGCAATGAAGCCACCGGCAAAAAACGGTAGGCCAAAGTCCCACACAACAACAACGCCAACATCGTTAGCGAAGTGGCCACCGGCCGCAAAATAAACAGCCGCGACAGATTCATGGTTTGCGCGCTTTCACCACCTCCACCCCACTGCCGCTGCGCAAACGGTCAGCGCCATCGGTGACGACTTGTTGACCAGCTTTGAGGTCCGCTTTCACAGCCTGCCAATCGCCCTCAACCGCCTCCAGTTGCACGGTTTGCACATGCACGGTGTTGTCGGCTTGAACCACATACACAAAGGTGCCTGCCGCGCCGCGTTGCACCGCTTGTACAGGAACCGCCACCATATTTTTCAAAGTGTCGAGCTGCAAACGGATATTGGCAAATTGATTGGGAAACAAACTGCCGTCGCGGTTGTCCAAAGTGGCTTTCAAACGCAAGGTGCTGGTGGCCACATCGATGGCGTTGTCGGTGGTGCTGACCCGCCCTTGGGCAAGCCGTATTTTTTGGTCGCGATCCCAAGCTTCGACGGGCAAGGCTTGGCCCGCTTTCAATTTGCGCATGATCAAAGGGACATGCATCTCAGGGACAGAAAACACCACCGACATGGGCTGGGTTTGCGTGATGTTGACCAAGCCATTGGGATCGCTAGAGCGCACCAAACTGCCCAACTCGACTTGCTTCAAGCCCAGCCGTCCGTTGATGGGAGCGGTGACACGGGTGTAGGAAAGCTGCAGCTTTGCCATGTCGATTTGCGCTTGATCGGCTTGCACCGTGCCTTGCAATTGACGCACCAAAGCGGCTTGTGTTTCTACCTGCTGACGCGCAATAGCGTCCTTGCTGAGCAAGTCTTGGTAGCGCTGCAAATCCAACTCCGCATTTTTCATGAGTGCGGCATCTCGGGCGAACTGTCCTTGGGCTTGGTTGAGTTGCGCTTCAAAAGGTCGGGCATCAATCTCAGCCAGCACCTGTCCAGCTTGCACCAGCTGTCCTTCTGTGAAACGCAAGGCTTTGAGTTCACCATCCACTTTGGCGCGGACCACGGCAGTGTTGAGCGCGACCAAAGTGCCCGCCGCTTGCACGCTATAGCGAATATCCATGAGGCGCACCTCACCCACACTCACAGGCGTGCTGCGCGAGCCTTCACCACCGCCTTTGCCTGGACGGGCACCAGGCGGTTTTTTGCCAGCCATATCCTCACCACTTGTGGCCGGACTTAATTTGTTTTTGATGTCGGGGTAAAACCAAGTAAGCGCAAATGCGGCTACGACCAAAAGTGACAGCAAAACCCACTTGACCAAGCCAGATTGGCTGTGTGAGATTGAGTTGAATGGGTTGAACGGCTTATCCATGGGTTCATGTTACCTGCCGAATAAGTCCCTAGAGCAGTCGTGACAAACCTGCGCACACCATGCTGAGGATGATGGTGGTGGTCAAAGGGAGAAAGATCTCGCGGCCAAACAAGCGAAAACGCAAGTCGCCAGGCAAGCGACCAAAGCCGAGCTTTTCCAACCACGGCGTGATACCTTGGATCAGCATCAAGGCCAAGAAAACAACAATCAACCAACGAAACATATGTCTATAACCTGTGTGTTCTATCACCTTGCACAAAACCCAAGGGCTGCCAAGCATTGCCCCGGCCCAAGGCGATGACTTTGAACAACTCCCCCATCTCGTGCTCGGTGATGAGTTTTTGTGCCATGGCCCTGTCTGCCACAGTTGCGTTTTCCAGTAAGTCCAACAAACCATTGTTGAGCAAAAAATGCGCTTGGCTGGTGTAGCCCAACACTGCCAAACCCACGTCTTGCGCGGCCACTGCCACGCCGGTGAAATCAACATGGGCGGTGATGTCTTTCAACCCAATACTTTGCAAAGGATCGCCATCGCTGCGGTGCGCTTGGTGGCACATCAGTGTGCCCATATGACGCTGTGCATGGTAATACTCGGCCTCGGGAAATCCATAGTCGATCAAGAACATCGCGCCGCGTTGCAGGCGCTCGCCCACACTGCGAATAAAAGCCAGCGCTTGAGGATGAATTTCGGTCAGGTAATCGTGTGCGCCTTCAATGTCCATCGGTGGGCGCAAATTAGTGACGCGGTCTTGCCAAACAAAAGCGCATGACGCCTCGTCCCACACCACACCTCGCTCATGCCACACACCCGCTGTGCGCTGCAAAAGATGCACCGGCATGGCATCGAGTACCTCGTTACCAACCACCACGGCGTTGATGCTGTCAGGCAATTCACTCACCCACTGCACACGCGAACCAAAAGCAGCAAGCGTTTGGGCTTGGCGTTCACGCAAAGCGCCAGACACCTCGACGATGGTGTAGCTTTGCACTGCATCGCCCAAAGCCTCTAACAATTGCACGGCCAGCGTGCCGTTGCCTGCCCCAAACTCCAACACCGCGTTGGTGTGGGTGTGCGCCAAAGCCTCGGCCACGCTGCTTGCCAAGGCCTTGCCAAAATACGAGGAAATTTCAGGCGCAGTGACAAAATCGCTGCCTTGTGCCGGCATACGACCGATCTGACCTTGGCCTGCAGCGTAGTAACCCAAGCCAGGCGCATACAAAGCCAGCGCCATGAATCGGTCAAAGGCTAACCATCCGCCATCTGCGGCCAATCGCGCTTGTATCAACGCCTTTAAAGCAGTCGCTAAACTCTTTGCCTGTGTTTCCATAGATTGATTGTCGTCCATGCCCTTTGTACCCCTTATCGCCTCCTCGCCTGCTGTGCTGGTCACCGGCGCGGGCAAGCGCTTGGGCCGCGCCATCGCCTTGGGGCTGGCACAGGCTGGCTGGCGTGTGGCCGTGCATTACAGGCACTCAGCGCAAGAGGCCCAACAAACAGCTAACGACTGTGCTGCACTGACCGCAGGCGCAAGCGTTTTTTGCGCTGACTTGAGCGACGAAGCACAGGTACGCCAGTTGTTTGAATCGGCACAGCAGCACATGGGGCAATTGGATGCGTTGGTCAACAGCGCTGCACTTTTTGAACACGACAGCGCCGAGAATTTCGGCTTTACGCCCATGGAGCAGCATTTGCGCAGCAACACAGGAGCGGCGATCGTCTTGGCACAAATGCTCCACGCCCATGTGAAACAGCGTCAAAGCAGCGGTGTGGTGGTGAACATGCTCGACCAAAAACTTTGGAACTACAACCCCGATTTTTTCAGCTACACCCTTTCCAAAGCTGCTTTGCAAGCCGCCACCACCATGCTGGCACAAGCCTTGGCACCTCAGCTACGGGTGGTGGGCGTGGCGCCCGGTCTGACCTTGACCAGCCACTCCCTGAGCGATGAAAAGTTTGAGGAGCTGCACCAACTCTCCCCCTTGGGGCGCTCCTCCAGCGTGGCGGATGTGGTGGCCACGGTGTTGTTTGCCTTGACCAATTCTTCTGTCACTGGCACCAGCTTGTTGGTGGATGGTGGACAGCACTTGATGAAATTTGAGCACGATTTTTCGCTGATGTAAGAACCCTATGAATTCCAATGGCAACCAAATTCTCACTTTAAGCGGCCTGCGATTTAATGCTGACCTAGGCATTTTGGCGCATGAGAAAAAAGCGCCCCAACCTATTCAGGTGGACGCCGAACTCAGCTTGGGGCAGCAACCCCTTTTGCCTGAAGCAGACGAAATATCGCGGGTACTGGACTACCGCAAGGTGCGCCAAATCATCATCGATGAATGCACCGCTCAGCATGTCAGCTTGCTAGAGACCATGATTGGCAAACTCTGCCACCGCTTGATGCAGTTGCAAGGGGTGAAGGCGGTACGGGTGAAAATCACCAAACTCGAAATTTTTGACGACTGCGAAGTCGCTATCTGCATGGAGGCGGGATCATGGTGAACACCATGCAAATTGAACGCGAAACCCAAAAGCTGGAAAAACGCCTGTGCCGACAGGTTGGCGAAGCCATTGTTCAATACAACATGATTGAAGAAGGCGACAGAGTAATGGTGTGCATGTCGGGCGGCAAAGACAGTTACGGCATGCTCGACATTTTGCTCAAACTTAAAGCCCGCGCACCCATTCACTTTGACATCATCGCGGTCAACCTTGACCAAAAACAACCGGGCTTTCCAGCCCATGTGCTGCCCGACTACCTCAGCACCCTGGGCGTGCCTTTTCGCATTGAAACCCAAGACACTTACTCCATCGTCAAAAGCAAAATTCCCGAAGGCAAAACCATGTGCAGCCTGTGCAGCAGGTTGCGCCGAGGCATTTTGTACCGCGTTGCCGATGAAATTGGTGCAACCAAAATTGCGCTAGGCCATCACCGCGATGACATCTTGCAAACCTTTTTCCTGAACATGTTTTTCGCGGGTAAGTTGAAAAGCATGCCGCCCAAATTGGTCAGTGACGCAGGACATCACATCGTGATTCGGCCCTTGGCTTTTGTGGCCGAGCGCGATTTAGAACGTTGGGCCGCGCACCGCGCATTTCCCATCATCCCTTGTACTTTGTGCGGCAGCCAAGACGGCTTACAACGCCAGCAAGTGGGCAATATGCTGCG
>CAMDIP010000008.1 GCA_945899335.1 Bordetella parapertussis | reverse complement strand
AGCCAAACAGAAAAATGCCTTGCACGACCATTGCACGCAATGGGTCATAAAGTCTCCAAACTCTCCACATAATGGTTCTCCTAAATGATGTGGGACATGAACGTGTAAACCGAGGCTTTCACACCTGCAAACACATTGGTCATGTTCTCCGCGCCTGGCAGCCAACTCTTCCATCGCAGTCCAACCAGTTGGCCAAAAACCGCAAAAGAAAAAAGTACAACAAAACAAGGTACAAAGATCAGGACAAACGCTAGCTTGTCGTCCAAACCGTTAGGTTTGTAAGAGACTTGAGAAGTGTGAGAAATCATGGTTTAACTCCGTTCGGTGAAAAAAACCTGCCTTAGACGAACCAGGGCCGCCATGCCCAGACCAGGATGTGAGCCACCACAGCGACAGCTGTGAAGCCAACGGTTCCCTGAATCCAGTAATGGTGGAACTCCTGAGCCTCTTCGTCAGTCAGTCCGGATATGGAATTCGGATGGTTTGACATGCGATGCTCCTTCAACAAAATGGCCGTGAGGCCAACGCTGCGCCCAACCTGCGCAACCTAGGTAGCCGCAGCAGATGCCACGACATGGGGTAGGGTTCCAGCGCAAAAGCGCCTGAACCGTGTAGTTTTGCAAACTGTGTCATGCAGGCTCTCCCAAGCCCAGCTCGGCACCAGCTAGCTGCACATGTGCGAGCGTCACCAGCTCCTCGCCTTTATCACGTGCCTTGCCCTCAGCCAAATCGCGCAAGCGTTTGGCCGCAGAAATTTGTACCAGCACGGGTTGGCCCGCCACCAAAGCATGCAATTTGTTCTGCGCCTCATCGTCCCAAGGCGTGTTGTTTTGGGCGCCGGTGATGCCACGCGCCAGAGTGGCGTCGACTTTGTCCATGTCCGTGCCCAGCGGCAAGATATGGAACAAGGCGTCAAACAAGCAGTTGCAACACTCTTGGATCAAATAGGTCGCGCCGCTGTAGCCCATGAACGGTGTGCCGGTGTGGCGACGGATGATGGCGCCAGGGAAAGAGGCTGGGATGAAAGACGCTTTCATAGGGCCGCTGCTACCCGCCTCGGCCAAGTACATGCGCTCGTTGAAACTGCCAAACAGAATGAGCGGCATTTGTTTCTGGATGAGTTCGCGCACTGCTGCGTTATCGGTTTTTTGACCTGGGAGCCGAGACACCGCAAACTTGCAGGGCATGCCCATTTCGGTTTCCAAAAACTTGCGAATGCCTCGGGCATAGGTGTCGGTGGCGACCACCGCAAAACTGGCAGTGGCAAAGAAATCTTGGGTGACCGAGCGCCACAAATCCCAAACAGGCTTGATGGTGGTGTGGCGTTCGCGCTGGATAAACGGTTCTGGGTCCAGGCCCAACAATTCGCCGAGCTTGCGTAAAAACTTGGTGGTGCTGTGCAGACCAATGGGTGCTTGCAAATAAGGGCGCTCAAGCGCCTCGCACAACATACGGCCAAACTCGCGGTACATGCAAATATTGACGTCGGCTTCAACCAACTGGGATACCTCGGCCAAATGGCTGCCCAGCGGAAAAACCATGTTGATGTCAGCGCCAATGCCTTGCACCAAGCGGCGAATTTCAGCCAAGTCGCTGGGGCTGTTGAACGTACCGTAGCAAGGACCAATGATGTTGACGCGGGGTTTTTCACCCTCTTTGCGAACACGCTTGGGCACTTTTTTCATGCCGTACTCGGTCCACAGCCAGTACATGGCGCGGTTGGCACATTGCCATTGGTCTTCATCGATGGTGCGCGGCAAAAAGCGCATCAGGTTGGTGCCCTCGGGGGTCACGCCGCCACCAATCATTTCAGCGATAGAGCCAGTCACGACCACAGCTGGCAAGTCGGGGTCTAGCACTTGGTGGGCACGCTTCATCGCACCTTCGGTGCCTTCGCGACCTAACTGTTCTTCAGCTAAACCAGTCACCACAATGGGCAACTCATGGGGTGGCAAGGCGTCCGTGTAATGCAGCACCGAGGTGACGGGCAGGTTTTCGCAACCCACAGGTCCGTCGATGACAACTTGCAAACCCTTGATGGCGGTGAAGACATACACCGCACCCCAATAGCCGCCTGCACGATCGTGGTCGAGTACAAACATCAGCCCATCTCCTCGGCTTTGCGTTTTTTCTGCTTCTTCTCGAATTGGCGGCGCACTTCTTTTTTGAAGTCGGGATGCATAACGGGTACGTCTTCCCAGACACCTGCTTCATCGCCTTGACCGACCGTGCCGAAGAACGCTTTCATTTCGTCAAAACGGGCTTGGTTACCCATAGCGGCATTGACCACTTGAATGAGCGAGCCAGCACCAGCCACGCCCATCAAGGGGCGTGCAGAGATGAGGTTGGTGAAGTAAAGCGAAGGGATGCACAACTCTTTGGCGGCTTGCACCACGGGCGTGGTGCCAATGGCCAACTGAGGTTTGAACTCGTGCATGGCAGCCAAGTCTTGCTCTAAGGAAGCACGGAACTGCACATGCACGCCCTTGGACTTCAACCACTCAGCATCGTGTTGGTTCCAAGGCGTGGCAGGACAAGCGCTGCCTACATAACGAAGGTCGGCACCGCATTCGATCAGCAAACGTGCCACCAACAATTCGGAGCCTTCGTAGCCACTCAGGGTGATTCGGCCATTGATTTTTTGCGAAGCCAACACACCGCGCATGGCACCCAAGGTTTGGTTGCGGGCTGTGTCTATCTTGTCTTGGCTGACCCCGCAAGCTACACCTATGGAGCCCAGCCAATCGTGGGTACCTTCGATGCCCACGGGGGCCGAGCCCACGATGGGACGACCTGCGGCTTGGAATTCACGCACACTGGCGGTGTAGAAAGGATGGATAGCAGCAACCGCTTTGCAGTCCAGTGCTGCATACAACTCGCGCCACTCGCGGGTGGGTGCCACGGTACCGACCGCCAAATCCATGGGCGCAATCATTTGCGCAATGATCATGGGGTCGGCGGGGAACATCTCGCCCAGCAAGGTGATGGTGGGCTTAGCGCTTCTGCCTTGGCGGGGAGCCGCAACTGGGCCAGCCATGGCTTCTTGGCGGGCATAGTGCAACATGGCGCCAGCCAGCACGTCTTTGGCCTCGGCATGGGTGGGTACACCAAACCCTGGCACATCAATACCAATGATGCGTACACCGTTGATTTCCTTGGGCAACAACTGCAGCGGAACACCGCTGGCGGTGGGTACGCACAAATTGATGATGACGATGCAATCGAGCTTGTCGGGATCGGCTTGTTCGTACACAGCGTCGCGGATGTCCTCGAACAATTTGCCTGTGACCAGGGTTTCAGAGTTGAACGGCACATAGCCCACGGTGCGGCGTGCGCCGTAAAAATGCGAGGTGAATGTGAGACCGTACACACAACAGGCCGAGCCGCTCAAGATGGTGGCTGTGCGGCGCATACGCAAACCCACGCGCAAAGAACCAAAAGCAGGACACATGCTTTGCGGTTGGTCGTGCGGGCCTTTGGGGTAGTCGGCGGCGTACTGCGCCAGCACTTCGCTCTTACCCGCTTTGGCCGCCGCGTCCAACATTTGTTCTTTGCCCGCATGACAACCCAAGCCATCTGCGCTGGTAGCAGCAGCGTTGGGTAAGGGGGTGATGGGAATGATGTCGCTCATGGAATTCACACTTCGTCGTAAACCACTTCGAGGGTGGGTCGGTCAATGACGGTTTTGCCGGTCATATCGACTTCGGTGGCGGGTGTCATGACAAAGTCGCGGCCGGTGATGTCGGCGCTGAACAGGCCGAGCAACTCGTCTTGGGTTTGTGGCTTGGGTCGCACCGGTGGCGCGTCGGCCACGTTTTGCGCCAACTCGGCAAACAAGGGGCCCCACATACTGTCTGGCGTGCCAATGATTTCGTAGCTCGCGCTTTTGCGGCGAATGTCTTCATTGGCTGGAATGGCGGCCAAGACTGGGATGCCCGCATTGGTGGCAAAGGCTTGGGCTTCGCCGGTACCGTCGTCTTTGTTGATGACCATGCCGGCCACACCGACATTCCCACCGAGTTTGCGAAAGTACTCGACCGCGCTGCACACGTTGTTGGCTACATAGAGGGACTGCAAGTCGTTGGAGGCGACGACGATGACTTTTTGGCACATGTCACGGGCGATCGGCAAACCAAAGCCACCGCAGACCACGTCGCCCAAAAAGTCGAGCAACACAAAGTCAAAGCCCCACTCGTGAAAGCCGAGCTTTTCAAGGGTTTCAAAACCATGGATGATGCCGCGTCCACCGCAACCGCGACCGACCTCGGGGCCACCGAGTTCCATGGCATAGACGCCGTCTCGGATGAAACAAACGTCGCCAATCTTGACCTCTTCGCCAGCGAGTTTTTTCTTGGAAGATGTTTCGATGATGGTGGGACAGGCCTTGCCACCGAACAACAAACTGGTGGTGTCGCTCTTAGGGTCGCAACCGATGAGCAAAACTTTTTTGCCCTGCTGAGCCATCATGTAACTGAGGTTGGCCAAGGCGAAACTTTTGCCAATGCCGCCCTTGCCGTAAATGGCAATGATTTGGGTTTCTTTGGTGACTTCGCCGGTGTGCACCGCGTCTGGTTCGACAAACGCCTCTTGGCGCAGGCGGTCTACAAATTGCACAGGTTTTTCGTTGGCAGTACTCATCAATTTCTCCAGTCCATGACCATCTTCAAACAGTGGGGGTCGCCAAAGGCGATTTCATAAGCTTCGAGTGCCTTTTCAGGCGTTTGGGTGTGGGTCAACAAACCATCCAAGGACAAGCGTCCGCTGTGAATAAGTTCGGTGACGGCCAGCAGGTCGGGTTTTTTCCATTCGGTGGCGACACGTATTTGCGCCTCCCGCATGAAAGCAGGTGGGTAGGCAAACGACAAATCTTGGGTGTAAAAACCCGCCAGCACCACCTCGCCGCCATGGGCCAAGCGGGAGATCAAGCTGTTGAGCAATTTGCCGTCGCCACTGACGTCGTAAATGGCTTGGTAATCTTTGCGGGTGTCTTCATCAGGGTGAATGACTTTGTAGCCTTCGCCGCCCGCTTGTCGAACCGCATTGGTCTCCCACACGGTGGGCGCTGGCAGGCCTGCAGCCACCACCAAACGTGCCAGCAAACGGCCCATGACGCCGTGTCCGACGATCAGGTCGGGGGCGATGATGGGGTCGCGTTTACCGCCAATGGAAACTGCGTGGTAGGAGGTGGCGGCCAAGGCCAACAAAATCGCATTGGCACCCAAACTTGCGTCAACTGGAATGACACGGCTGTAAGGCACCACCATGGTGGCACCCGCACCACCGAAAAGGTTATGGGCGCCTGTGAAGGTGTAGGAGCCAGGTACAAACACCCACTCGCCCACTTTCACTGGGGACGTTGGCGGCGCATGTTTGACCACGCCCACGGTTTCATAACCAGGGACCAAGGGATAAGCCAAACCTGGGAAAGCTGGCATGGTGCCGGTCCAAAGCAATCGCTCTGTACCGGTGCTGATGCCGCTGTAAGCGACATCTACCACAAGGTCTTCCGCACCCGGCTCGCGCAAGTCAAGTTGCTTGACTGACAGCTGTCGGGGGGCGTCAAAAACGATGGCTTGGGCCTTCATGGTTTGTATTTTTATATTGACGGTGTATTGTGTCAACTTGAATTGACGTTATTTGCTAAAAACTAGGGAAAACACTTAATTTTTCTGCGCCAGCAGCAGGCGGGTGTGCAAAGGCATGGGGTTGGCAATGTCCATCACAGTGACAAAACCAGCCTCTTTCAGCAAGGTTTTCAGCTCCTCTGGGGAGCGCAGGCGGCCACTGCCCATGGCCAGCAAGTAAAAGTGGAAATAAGCGTCTCCCACCGAATGTGCGCCTGTGGCCTCGGCCATCGGTTCGGCCAACAACAACATGCCGCCTGCAGGCAGGGCTTGGTGAATCGACCTGAGCAGGGCCTTGACCGTGGCGTCGGGGTGGTCGTGCGCCACCCGCACCAAGGTCACCAAGTCAGCGCCCTTGGGCAAGGCGTCGCTGATGAAGCTGCCGCCATGAGCGACAGCCCTGTCTCCCAAGCCGTTGGCTTGGAATCGCGCCTGCGCCAAAGCTGCAACAGGTGGCAAATCAAACAACATGAGTTGGAGTTGGGTGTGGTGTTGACCCAGGGCTGAAATCCAACCGCCTTGTCCACCACCCACATCCATCACACATCGGTGCTGAGAAAAATCATAGGAAGCCAGCAACTCCTCAATGACAAACCGCTGCGAGGTCGCCATCAGCTCCGAATAGCGAGCCACTTTCTCGGCTTCCCAAGAGGGTGGTTTGTCGCCATTCATGTAGGGCCAATAGGCTTGCATATGTGGCTGTATTTCATCGCGCAACAAGGCCAATGTGTCGCGCATGTCCTCGTACAACACCGCGTTGTGCTCGATCATCAAACGCAAGCCCACGTCTGCTGCCACGGGTGCGCCTAAGGCGCCTAAACCGAAAAGGTCAGCGCCGCGCATCTCCAATAAGCGCAAGGACACAGCAGAGTGCAACAGCCGCTGCAGCGCAGGTGAACTGATGTGACACTCCTTGGACAGCTCATCCAAGGTCTTAGGGCCGTCCCGCAAAATTTCCAATAAGCGCAAGCGCACACATGACAGCAAAACTTGCGAATGCACAAAGCCCGCCATCAACTGAAACAACTGTGCTGCACGTCGACGAGTTACCCATCGGGTGATGGGATTGCCAATCGCCCAGCGGTAAAAGCCAGGCGACGTCATCCAACCATCTACCCACCTGTCAAACTGGCTACGCCAACCGGGGCGAGATTGCCCTGTAGTGAAGCTCCCTTTGGCTAGGTCTAGGCTTTTCATGGTCTTGATGCGAAGGCTCAAGCGTTTTCTTTTTGCTCTGTGACCGCAACATGTCGTTGGATTTGCTCATATGCCGACTGCGGCACCAAGCGTTCAGATTCCATACGAACCAAGTGCTGCATGGCTTGGCGATGCGCACACGCAGGCACTGAGTCCACAGCAGCATCCATCAATTTTTCGAAATAGGCCAATGCACCTGCCAACCCCAAGTCGGCGGCAGCACTGGGTCGACCATGCTGAGCGTCTTGGCCCACCGGTTTGCCTAAGGTCTCGGCTTGACCCATGACATCGCGGATGTCATCGGCCACTTGGTAGGCTTCACCCAGCGCTTCACCTAAAGCTCTCCATGGTGCTGGGTCTACCCCAGCGGCGAGTGCGCCAGCGCAAGTGGCAGCAACAAACAAAGCACCTGTTTTGGCGCGTTGGTATTGGCTAAGCGCCACCTTGGTTTCGCACTCCCAAGCCTGTCCTGCAACGATGCCGTCTGGGGCGCCCACGCCATCGCTGATGGTGGAAATCAGGTCGGCAAGACGAGCAGGGTGAAGTCTTCCTGCACGGGCCATCACTTGGTAAGCCATCACGATCAAACCATCGCCCGTCAGCAGCGCCAAAGGTTCACCGAACTGCTTATGCACCGTGATTTGGCCTCGACGTGTGTCCGCATCGTCAAAGCAAGGCATGTCGTCATGCACCAAGGAGGCACAGTGCATGAGTTCAATCGCCACGGCGGCGGCGTCTGAAAGTGCTGGTGCATCGTCACCACAGGCTCTTGCAACGGCCAAACACAGTTGTGGACGAATCCGCGCACCGCCTGGAAACACCGCGTGGCGCATGGCAGACATCAAGCGCGGTGGAGCGCTCAAGGCTTGAATATGGGAAAAATGCAGTTCTAGCGCGGCTTCAATGCGTGTTTGCATGCTCATGGCGACCCCCAATAATGGCGTGGAACCATCGCATCGACCCATCGAGACGACGTCCATAGTGTCAATTTAACATGACACTATGAATTGTCAATCTGGATTTATGTGTACCTAGGGTTTACCTAGGGTAAGGTTATGGCTTACATGCCTAAAGGACTGACGCCAAACAACCACGCATGACCTCGGGACAACAAAAAAGCCCAAACCACCACGCCTATGCCAATCGCCCGCCATGTGGCAGCGCTGGAAATCTCGGGCTCAAGCGCTCCACTGCCTTCGCCAGCGGACAAAGATGCGGCGGCCAAGCGGTCACGCTGACGGGCGGCTCGAAAGTTGAGCACTGACCAGAGTAAAAAAGCGCCAAACAACACCACATCAGCCAAACGCGGGTTAGCCAACAAATGTGCCAACGCCCATACCTTGACCGACAACACCATGGGGTGATGCAACTTGACCTTGATTGCGTTGCGAGGTGCATAGGCACAGGCCAACAACACCAGTGACACCAGCATCAAAAGAGCCGCACCATGCTTGGCCCACACAGGGGGTGACCACAATACAGGGCTGTCCCATCGCACCTGGTCAAAACCAAACATCATCAAGCCAAAGCCCAACAAGGACACCAAGGTGTAAACCCCTTTGTACGCTTTTTCGCCCAAGCGCTCTAAGGTGGCTTGACGCCAGTTTTCAGCAAAGACGCGGGTGGAATGCGCGCCTAAAAATAATACCAATCCGAGTATCAGCAAAGCCATATTTGGCCCCTTTCATCCATGGTCAATGTTGACGGTGCAAGACCCAATCTGTCAAGGCCCGCAAAGCTTGTGTGTTGGGCAAAGCGCTTTTGATCAAGGCAGTTTGGGCTTGGTCGGCCAAGGCCTTGGCTTCTTGTCGAGCCCCTGCCAAACCCAGCAAAGAAACATAAGTGGGTTTGTTGTCTGCTGCATCTTTGCCGGACGTTTTACCCAGCACCGCTGAATCCGCCGTGACGTCCAAAATATCGTCCACCACCTGAAACGCCAAGCCCAATGCTTGGGCAAAACTTTGCAAAGCTTGGTAGGCGCGAGAACTGGCGTCGCCAGACACCGCACCCATCAGCACACTGGTTTCCAATAAAGCACCGGTTTTGCAGCGGTGCATATGGCGCAAAGCTTCGGCGTCCAGTGCCACGCCCACACTTGCCAAATCGATGGCTTGCCCACCCGCCATGCCCGCATGGCCAGCACCGCGAGCAAGCAATGCACAGAGCTTGGTCTGCACCGCGTCAGGAATATCACTGTCGTCTGGTGTGAGGCATTCAAAAGCCAGCGATTGCAGTGCGTCACCGGCCAGCAAGGCCTGCGCTTGTCCAAACTTCACATGCACTGTAGGTTTGCCACGGCGCAGCACATCGTTGTCCATGCAAGGCATGTCGTCATGGACCAAACTGTATGCATGGATCAACTCCACCGCGCAGGCGGCACGCATGGCCGCGTCTTCCATCCAAGCCACTTGCTGGCCAGCAGCACTGGCTTCCATACTGGCCAAAACCAAAAGTGGGCGCAAACGTTTTCCGCCGTCCAGCACCGCATAGCGCATCGCGTCACCTAAGCCGGCAGGTGCGTAGGCGGGCACCCCATCTTCTAAAGCCATTTCTATGGCTGCTAAATGGGTCTGGCTCCATTGGTTGAAATTAAAGGCTTTCATTCGCTGCCACTCCATTGTTTCAGGGTACCTGCTTCCAAAACTTTGATTTGTTCTTCCACCGCTTGCAGCTGCGCACGGCAATGGCTCAACAAAAAAGCACCACGCTGGTAGGTTTGCAGCAATTGCGCCAAAGGCAATTGCCCCGACTCCATGTGGGCCACCAAGCCTTCGAGTTCCTTCAAACCTGCTTCATAGCTTTCGGGAAGCGCTTGCACAGAAGCATCAGGCGATGAAGAGGGTTTGGTTTTGGTCATGCCACACTGTATTTAATAAGATTAAAACCATTGTAGGCGGGCGATTTAATCTTGAAAAATTGTAAATATTGCTAAAAGTCGAGGCTACAATCCGCTTCCGCCTGGGGTACCCCCAGTTTTTCAGTCATTCTCCCTGTGGGGAGTCTTTAGGTCAGGTCGCCCATGTCTGATTTAAGTCTTCAACTGCAGCAGGCCTCTGGCCAACTTCCAGTTTCGAGCTATTTCGATGATGCGCTGTACCAGCGTGAAATTGAGCAACTTTTCAAGCGTGGTCCGCGTTATGTCGGCCATTCGCTTTCCGTGCCCGAGGTGGGCGATTTTCATGCGCTTGCCCATGAAAACGAGGGGCGTGCCTTGGTGCACACCCCACAAGGCATACAGCTGATCTCCAATGTTTGCCGCCACCGTCAAGCCGTGATGCTTAAAGGAAGAGGCAACCTGAACGACCCTGAACGCAGCATGGGCGGCAACGTGGTTTGCCCTTTGCATCGCTGGACCTATTCGGGTCACGGGCAGTTACTGGGCGCACCACATTTTCAGCAAGACCCTTGCCTGAACCTGCAAAACTACCCGCTACAAGAATGGAATGGTTTACTCTTCGAAGCCAATGGCCGCGATGTGCTGGCCGACTTGGCTGGCATGGGACCTCGCAACCAACTCGACTTCACTGGCTATGCACTTGACCATGTTGAAATGCATGTCTGCAACTACAACTGGAAAACCTTCATTGAGGTCTACCTCGAGGATTACCACGTTGGCCCCTTTCACCCAGGGCTTGGTAACTTCGTCACCTGCGAAGATTTGCAATGGGAACTGAAAGACGAGTACTCTGTGCAGACTGTCGGGGTGGCCAACCGCTTAGGTAAAGCCGGCAGCCCCATTTACGAGCGCTGGCACAACGCCTTGTTGCACTACAACCAAGGCTCTGTACCCCAACATGGCGCGATATGGCTGACCTATTACCCCCACATCATGGTGGAGTGGTACCCCCATGTGCTCACCGTATCCACGTTGCACCCCATGGGTCCGCGCAAAACCATGAACGTGGTGGAGTTCTTCTACCCCGAGGAAATCGTCTCTTTCGAGCGCGGCTTTGTAGAAGCGCAACGAGCAGCCTACATGGAAACCTGTGTGGAAGACGATGAAATCGCCGAGCGCATGGACCAGGGCCGCTTGGCGCTGATGCAACGCGGCGAGAACCAAGTGGGACCCTACCAAAGCCCCATGGAAGACGGTATGCAACATTTCCACGAGTGGTACCGCCGCAGAATGGATACCTCTAGCTAAATGCAAGCGCTTTGGATGCTGCTGGCCTCCGCATTTCTGGCCAGCATGGGGGTTTGCGTCAAATTCGCCTCCGCTTATTTCCACGCCTCTGAACTGGTGTTTTACCGAGGCATCATCAGCCTTTTGATGATGGGTTTGTACGCCCGTTTTGCCGGCACATCACTTCACACACCCGTCCCATTGATGCATTTTTGGCGCAATGTGGTGGGGGTGTTTTCGCTGGGCGCATGGTTTTATGCCCTAGGCAAATTGCCCTTGGCCACCGCCATGACGCTCAACTACATGAGCAGTGTGTGGATTGCCGCTTTTTTGGTGGGCGGCACCTTGATGGGCACCCTGACCGGCACAAGCGTGGACATGCGCCGCCAAGGCCCGCTAGTGCTGGCGGTGCTCAGTGGTTTTGTGGGTGTGGTGATGATGCTGCGCCCCACCATCGAGCAAGACCAAATGTTTGCCGGCTTGGTGGGCTTGATGTCAGGCTTTGTGTCCGCGTTTGCCTATATGCATGTGATGGCACTGGGGCGGGCAGGCGAACCCGTGGTTCGGGTGGTGTTTTATTTCGCGCTGGGCACCAGTTTGGCCGGTGGCGCAGGTATGTTGATTTACGGCGTGTCGCCTTGGAACTGGGACCATTCGGTGTGGCTTTTGCCCATCGGGGTGTTGGCCTCGCTGGGGCAAATGTGTCTCACCCGCGCCTACTCGCGGGGTGCAACCTTGGTGGTCGCCAATTTGCAATACGCTGGCATTGTGTTTGCTGCCCTGTACGGGGTGTTTTTGTTTGAGGAACAATTGCCCACCATCGGTTGGTTGGGCATGTGGCTCATCATTGCCAGTGGTATCGCCTCCACCGTGCTGCGCACCCGCGCGGTTCCCGACTCACCCGCAGAGGATCACTGAACCATGTACACCACCCTGATTTCTGTTGAAGCGTTGAAGTCCATTTCGGCCGTCGTCATCGATTGCAGCGCCGACTTGGCCAAACCCGAAGCAGGTCGACAGCAGTTTGAAGAGCAACACATTGCTGGCGCTTTGTTTGCCGACATCAACACCGATTTAGCCACGCATGACAAAGCTTTGGCGGTCAACGGCGGTAGACATCCCCTGCCCTCACGCGAACACTTCGCGCGGTGGCTAGGCGCTTGTGGCATCAGCGAACACACCCAAGTGGTGGTCTATGACCGTCAAGCCATGAACTATTGCGGCCGTTTGTGGTGGATGCTCAAGTGGTGCGGCCACGAGGCGGTGGCAGTGCTCGATGGGGGCTTGCAAGCGTGGGTGGCAGCCGGTGGCAATGTGACCAACGGTCCTGCATTGCCCGTGGCGACAGCGCCATTTCCTTTGCGTGAGCCTTTGCTGGAGTTGAAGTACACGGCTGATGTGTCTGCCAATTTAGGCCGTCCTGCGCAAACCATGGTGGATGCGCGAGCGTCTGCAAGGTACAAAGGGGAAACCGAACCTTTCGACCCAGTAGCGGGCCATATACCTGGCGCTCTGAATCGCCCTTTCAATACCAATGTCAACCCGCAAGGTTTCATGAAAAGCCCAGCTGAATTGAGCGCCGAGTTTAAGGACCTGCTCAACGGTCGCGACGCCAGCAGCGTGGTGCACCACTGCGGCAGCGGCATCAGTGCCATTCCCAACATTCTGGCCATGCAAGTCGCGGGTTTGGGTTCTACTGCTCTTTATGCTGGCAGTTGGAGCGAATGGTGCAACACGCCAGGCCTGCCCTGCGCACAGGGCTAAATGGCTTAATGTCCGTGCATCCACTGCACTGCAGCAGTAACCATGGCAATGCCTGCAAACAACCAAAGCACTTGCATCGCCGTCTCTGCAGCTGACAAGCGTTTTTGCAACTGAGGGATCAGGTCTGCCAAGGCGACATAAACATAACTGCTGCTGGCAATGACAAGCAAAAACGGCAGCCAAGCTTCGTGCCCCTCGATCAGGAAAAAACCCGCCAAACCGCCCACCACCGTCACGCTACCGGCCATGCATAACTTCAATAAAGCATCGCGCCCCTGACCCAAACCACGTTGCAAAACAGCCAAGTCACCCATGTGGTGGGGAATTTCATGGGCCAAAACAGCAACAGAAGCCGCCACGCCTAAGCTGAAATCGGTCATGAAAGCCGCCGCCACCAAAACCCCATCGCCAAAGGCATGCACGCTGTCGCCCGTCAGTACCGCCCAACTGCCTGTCAAGCCCTCTGCAGTTGGGTGCTCATGTGAATCGTTGTCCTTGTGACCATGGGGCCCATGGTGAGCCTGTCCATGCTCATGGCCGTGGTGCCATAACTCGGCCTTGTCCAATAGAAAAAAGAAGACCAAGCCCAAAAGTAAGGTTAAAAACAAGCTGTACGGTGCCAAGTCTGACTCGAAAGCCTCCGGCAATAAATGCAAAAACGCTGTCGCCAACAAGGCGCCTGCGGCAAGGCTGAGCAAATGCTGTGTAAAGCGGGCCATTAAGGCCCGAGCCAGCAGAGCCGCTAGCAAAACACTGCCTACGCCAGCGAACAAGGTGCCCGCCATGATGGTCCAAAACGTGAGTGTCATGCCTCTAATTATGCGCCCCGTCCTGAAGCTAACCCATTGGCCAAATTTTTAGTTTTTAAATACTTTTGTGTCGTTATTTCACAAATTTCACAAAAAAATGGTATCTAGGTTTTCATTTTTTACCCAAAAATCAATTAAAGTAACTTTAAGTATTGTTTTTTGGGTATTAAATGACAAATTTATTATTCACTTTCGGTTATTCGAGATTTTTGAGGCTGACCGCAGTCGCTTTGCTTTGGGCTGGGAGCTTCACAGGTGCAATGGCCACAACCAGTTCGCCCAATGGCTCAAAACCCCTAAATAAATGCATTGTGGGCGCTGCGCAGTACCACGGCGTCAACCCTTATTTGTTAAGAGCCATCTTGGTGGTAGAAAGCCGACTCAACCCCAAGGCCATCAATGTCAACATGAACGGTACACGCGATCTTGGCGTCGCCCAAATCAACACTATTCACCTTCCTGTTTTGCAAAACCACGGCATCAATGAAAGCCATTTGATGGATGGCTGTATCAATACCTATGTGGGCGCTTGGTTGTTGCGCAAACAAATCTCGCGGCATGGCCTCAACTGGTTTGGCATTGCCGCTTACCACTCCGTCACACCCGACAAAAATTTCCGTTACCAAGTGCTGGTCTATAACGAAATGGTCAGGAGCGGAGCTATCCAAAATATCGCCATGGTGGTGCCGTCCACAACACGTTAAGGTTTCAGTGCGCCTGGTCCCAGTTGGCGCCCATACCCACCTCGGCCAGCAAAGTCACTTTCAGTTGGGCGACGCTGGCCATGATGCGCGGCACTTCGGTTTTCAGCCAATCCACCTCTGAATCAGGCACCTCGAACACCAGTTCATCGTGCACCTGCATGATCATGCGCGTGCCACGACCTTCTTGGTCCAACACCTGCTGCACTTTCACCATGCTGAGCTTGATGAGGTCGGCCGCTGTGCCTTGCATGGGCGCGTTAATGGCGGCACGCTCGGCCCCACCGCGTCGCGGTCCGTTGGGTGAATTGATTTCGGGCAAATACAAACGCCGGCCAAACACCGTTTCCACATAGCCCTGGGCTTTGGCTTGGGCGCGGGTGTCGTCCATGTAGCGCTTCACACCGGCAAAGCGCTGGAAGTAACGCTCGATGTAGTTTTTAGCCGCCGTGTTGTCAATGCCCAGCGCCTTGGCCAAACCAAACGCACTCATACCGTAGATCAAACCAAAGTTGATGACCTTGGCATAGCGACGCTGCTCGCTGCTCACCGTGTCTGGCGTCAAGCCAAACACCTCGGCGGCCGTGGCTTTGTGCACATCCAAACCGTCGTGAAAAGCTTTGAGCAAGGCGGTGTCGTCGCTGATGTGGGCCATGATGCGCAACTCGATTTGGCTGTAGTCGGCGCTGGCAATCACGCTGCCTGCAGGCGCCACAAAAGCCTCGCGCACTTTGCGTCCCTCGGGGGTGCGGATGGGGATGTTTTGTAAATTCGGGTCGTTGCTGGACAAGCGCCCCGTCACCGCCACCGCTTGCGCGTAATGGGTGTGGACCCGCCCCGTGCGCGGTTGCGCCAATTGCGCCAGTTTGTCGGTGTAAGTGCCTTTGAGCTTGGACAGCGAGCGGTGTTCCAAAATTTTTGCAGGCAGGGGGTAGTCGGCGGCGAGTTTTTCCAACACCTCTTCATCGGTACTTCGCGCACCGGTGGCGGTTTTTTTGATAACCGGTAAACCGAGTTTGTCGAAAAATATTTCGCCCAATTGCTTGGGAGACGCCAAATTAAAAGGTTGCCCAGCGATAGCGTAAGCGTCTTGCTCGAGCTGCATGATGCGCTGGCCCAAGCTGTGGCTTTGCGCGGCCAAGGTGGGCGCATCAATCAACACGCCATTGCGCTCGATGCGGTACAAGGCCTCGCTGCTGTCGATCTCCAACTGGTAAATGAAGCGCAGCTTGTCGTCGGCTTGCAAGAGGGGCCACAACCGCTGGTGCACGGCCAAGGTGAAGTCAGCGTCTTCACACGCGTATTGAGAAGCCTTGGCCACATCGACTTGGGCGAATGAAATTTGGTGCACCCCTTTGCCGCACAGGTCTTCAAAGGACAAGCCTTTGCGACCGAGGTGCCGATCGGCCAAGCTCTCCAAACCATGCGGTTTGTGCACTTCCAGCACATAGCTTTGCAGCATGGTGTCGTGCACATAACCCTGCACCTCGATGCCATGGTTGGCCAACACATGGCGGTCGTACTTCACATGCTGACCCAGCTTGTGTTTCGCAGGGTTTTCCAGCCACGGTTTGAGCTTGGCCAGCACCTCTTGTATCGGCAGTTGCGTGGGCGCATCGGCGGCGTTGTGGGCCAAGGGGATGTAGGCGGCAAGGCCTGGCGTGATGCACACGCTGATGCCCACGATCTGCGCTTGCATTTCTACCAGTGAAGTGGTCTCGGTGTCCAAGGCCACCAAGTCGGCTTGCTCAATTTTGATTAACCATTGGTCGAAACTTTGCCAATCGAGGACAGTGTCGTACTGCACCTCGGTGCTTACCGCAGGTGCGGGTTCGTCGAACAACACGCCCACTTCGCCCACGCCGCTGTCGGACATCGGTTTGGATGTGGCTTTGTCATTGCCGCCGCCTTGCAACGCCGTGACCAAGCCCTTGAAACCGTATTGCTGGTAAAAATCGATCAACCCCGCTTGATCGGGTGCTTGCATTTGTATGCTGTCCAGCGAAGGCAGGCCTGCAATGTGGGCGTTCAAATCGCAGTCGGTCTTCATGGTCACGAGTTGCCTGCCGGTGGGCAACCAATCACGGGCTTGACGCAGGTTCTCACCGGCGACGCCTTTGATCTCGTCAGCTCGCGCCATCAGAGCTTCCAGCGAGCCGTATTCCATGAGCCACTTGGCCGCGGTTTTGGGACCGACCTTGGCCACGCCGGGGACGTTGTCCACCGTGTCGCCCACCAAGGTTTGGTAATCAATCATGAGGGATGGCGGCACACCAAACTCATCGGTCACGCCGGCCACATCGCGTTTCTTGCCATTCATGGTGTCGATGATGGTGATGCGCTCATTCACCAGTTGGCTCAAATCTTTGTCGCCACTGGAGACCACCACACTCATGCCTTGGGTGCTGGCCATGTGGGCCAAGGTGGCAATCACATCGTCGGCTTCGACACCGGGCACATCCAGCAACGGCCAACCCATGAGCCGCACCAAGCGGTGGATGGGCTCGATTTGGCTGCGCAAATCGTCGGGCATGGGCGAGCGCGTGGCTTTGTACTGTGGATAGATGTCGTCGCGGAAGGTGGGGCCCTTGGCGTCGAACACGCACACCGCATGGTGGCTGGGGTATTCGCGGCGCAGGCTTTGCAACATATTGACCATGCCGCGAATGGCGCCCGTGGCATGGCTGTTCGGATCATTGCGGTCCACCCGTAAATCGGGCATGGCGTGAAAAGCGCGGTACAAATAGCTGGAACCGTCAACCAGCAACAGGGTGGGTGTGTCTTGCATGGGAAGGATTGTGCCTACAATCCGCCATCTTCTCCCAGCACCTGCTCAACTTAATCCACCATGGCCGTTTTCACCGAAGTTTCTGAGCAGCAAGCCCGTGATTTATTGGCAGGTCTTTCCCTCGGCGAATTTGTATCGTTGGAAGGCATTAGCAGCGGAATTGAAAACACCAACTATTTTTTGACCACCGACCAAGGTGCGTATGTACTGACCTTGTTCGAGCGACTGACCCGTGAGCAACTCCCCTTTTATTTACATTTGATGAAGCATCTGGCGGACCAAGGCATCGCCGTGCCAGCGCCCCAGCTCAATGTCCAAGGTGAAATATTGCTAAGCGTGGGTGGCAAACCAGCAGCTGTTGTGAATCGCTTGGCAGGCAGCTCGCAACTCGATCCCAGCCCTTCGCATTGCCACGCCATGGGTGCAAGCTTGGCGCAGATGCATCTTGCTGCGCGCAGTTACGAACATCAACAACCCAATTTGCGCGGCCTTGCTTGGTGGAACCAAACCGTTCCAACCATACTGCCCTTTCTAAGCGTGGCACAAGCGACGACCTTGCAACATGAGTTGGCTTTTCAAAACCATGTTCAATCATCTTTTGCTTACGCGGCTTTGCCCAAAGGCGCGGTCCATGCTGATGCCTTTCGCAACAATGTGATGTTTGTTGACAATCAGTTAAGTGGCGTTTTTGATTTTTATTTTGCAGGTGTGGACGCTTGGCTGTTTGATTTGGGCGTGTGCTTGAACGACTGGTGTATCGATTTGGCAAACGGTGCCTTTGATGCAGATCGATTGATAGCCATGCTTGAGGGCTATGAAGAAGTTCGTCCTCTGTCTGGCGCAGAAAGAGCGCTTTTCAACCCCATGCTGCGTGCTGCAGCCTTGCGTTTTTGGATTTCCCGTCTGTGGGATTTTCATTTGCCCCGAGAGGCCAGCCTGCTGCAAGCCCATGACCCTGGGCATTTTGAACGCGTGCTGCTTGAGCGTTTACATAACCCTGTCACACTCTGACCTATGAATCTTCAAATTGTTACTGCTCGCACCGGCGTGGCTTGGGTCAAGGAGGGCATTCGCACGTTTTGGCGCCAACCCTTGGCGCTGAGTGGTTTGTTTTTTGTTTTTCTGGGTTTGATATCCCTGACCTCTTTGCTGCCTTATGTCGGGGCATTTGCCGGCTTAATCCTTTTGCCAACGATGTCGCTGGGTTTGATGGCAGCGTCTCGTGAAGCTGTGCTTGGCAAATTCCCCATGCCCTCCGTTCTGTTCATTGGCTTTCGTGAAGGTCCTCTTCAGTCCCAAAACTTGCTGCTGATTGGCTTTTGCTACGCCGTGTTGTTTTGCTTGATTCTGGCTTTGTCGTCTTTGTTCGATGGGGGTGAATTTGCCCGCATGTACTTACTGGGTGGCGAGATCAATGAAACCATTGCCACTGACAGCCGTTTTCAAGATGCCGTGATG
>CAMDIP010000007.1 GCA_945899335.1 Bordetella parapertussis | reverse complement strand
CTGTAGGGCCAATCAAGACCTCTTCTGCCGTCAAGTCACCTTCTATCACGCCGTTTATCACGGCCTTAGACGGAACGGTAAACGCACCCTTGACAACCACGCCGTCACCAATGACAACGCTTTCTAAAGTATCGGATTGATTAGCCATAAATGCTCCTTGGGTGAGATTTTAGCAAAGAATAAATGTAAATTAAGTTTTTTGTTGAAGTTATTGATTTAATTAAAAAAAATCTTTTTACTTGATAACAACTCACAAAACAACAAAATGAAATAAATATAATAGTATTCTTATTTTTAAATTTAAAGTTATAAATAATTCGTTGTACAAGCCGAGCAAAATTTCCAAATTGCCAAAATAATTCACTAATTAGTGAATTCGAGGTTGTTTTGCAACGCTTAAAAGAGATGGAGGAAGAAAGTGCCTTTATCAAGCCTATTTTCTAAAGCTATGCATTAAAAAAATCACACAATGACCTGTAATTTAAAGACTTATTTCCAAATTAATCAATTTTGCAAATTTTACAGTAAGGCCTAAGCGTGTTGTTGAGTCGGTTTTTCATTGGCCTTTTAATGACCCTTTGTCATGGCTGGGCTGCCGCACAAAGCTTGAACTTAGGGCAATTGATTCAATTGGCCATCGAGTCACACCCATCTGTTCGCGCCCAACTGTCCAATGAAAAGGCAGCGCAAAGTGGCATTGAAACTGCCCAGTACCAAAGATACCCCACCCCACAACTCAGTTATGAGAGTGTCAAAAAAGACAGCGCCGATCAGAGTTACAGCGGCAGCGATGGCGTGGCTACCGTTCGCATCACACAGCCCATCTTCACCGGTGGTCTGTTCACTGCCCAACTAGACAAAGCCAAGGCCAACTTGCAACTGAGCCAAGCCAGTGTGCGTGAAATACGCCGACAAATTGCGCTCAAAGTAGTGCAGACCTATTCCGATTGGAGCAGTTCAGAATTAAAAATTCAATCTGTTGAAAAAAGTTTAGCTATCCATCAAAAACTTTTGCAACAAGCCAAAAATCGAATAGCTCAGGGCGTGTCGCCCGCAAGCGATTTCACCTTGGTGCAAGGTCGGCTTGATGCCACCTCGGGTGAACTGTTTTCAGCCAAGCTGCAGTCAGAATTGGCTATTCAAAAATTGATGGAGTTAACCGGAAATAACATCAACACTTCGCAACTGCAAGCTGATAAAACGGGACCCATTCATCACACGCTGTTGCTCGATAGTTTGCTGGCGAATGCCCAACTGCATTCGCCAGAATTGCAAAAAGCCAAAGCGCAAGCGCAGATTTCTCTCTCCATCACGCAAGAAAAAGAGTCCGCCTTAAAACCCGATATTTATATACGGGCAGAACGCCAATACGGCAACTTTTTTTCAACTGATACCAATGCACACACGCGTGTCTTTATTGGGGTAACCAGCAAATTCGGTCCAGGCTTGTCATCCTTTACGCAGATATCTGCTGCCAAGGCGCAACAAGATACCAATGAATTTGAATTTCAATCGCAACTTCGACTGGTTCGTGAACAAGTCATGAACGATGTGAGCGTGATCCGATCCCAGCAACAAAAAATGCAAGCTATTCAAGGGGCATTGGAGTCCTCGGTGTCGGTACTGGAGTCCTTCGAGCGACAGTTCAATGCGGGGCGCAAGACTTGGCTTGACTTGATGACCGTGGCAAAAGATGTGGCGCAAAACGAGATGCAATTGGCTGAGTTGCGAGGCGCTGAAATGCAAACCAGTTGGCACCTGCATATTTTGACCAGTGACAACTACTCACAAGTCAACCCCAAACCATGAGCACACTCGCTTCACTGCCAGCCTGCTTGGTTCGCATTGCGCAACTGCAGCAAAACCCCATAGACCGCTCAGCCTTGTTGCAAGCCGTTGCCGATGTCAAGCAACACAAGCCAAAAAACGTGAAGCAAACTGTCAACACACTGGCAAGTGTTTTGATGGTGCCGCAACCACGCTGGCTTCCCAAACCCGATCCTGCAAACATGCCCTTGTTAGCGCATAACCCTTTGGTGGGATGGTTTGTGGTTCGCGGGCAAAACGCGCATGGCAAATGGATCATTGAGACTTGGGCGGAAGAACAGCAAAGGTTTGCCGAGTCAACCAGCGACATGCCTACCCAAAAGAAAACCCATTTGGTCAAGCTCTCACTGTTACAGCCGTTTGACTCTTCCACAAGTCCGCTCTACAGCCTCATCAAAAAACAGTTGTTCTCACACCCTACGCGCTTGTTTGAAATCATGTTGGCAACCATTGCCATCAATATTTTGGTGTTGGGTACTTCGCTCTACAGTATGCAAATCTACAACCGTGTCATTCCCACCAATGCCATGCAAACCTTAACGGTGCTGACGTTAGGTGTGTTGATGGCACTGGTGGTGGAATACTTGATGAAGCACGCAAGATCGTCTCTTTACGATGTATTGATAGATTCGGTGGATCAGCAGTTGTCGCGCAAGGTGTTCATGCGCTTGCTATCGATCCGACTAGACCAACTGCCCTCGAGTGTGGGGAGTTTGGCGGCTCAAATGAACGCCTACCAAACGGTGCGCAGCTTTCTCACCACTGCCACCACCCACTTGATGGTAGACGCACCTTTTGTGATCATCTTTTTGGTACTGATTGGTTTTGTGGGCCATCCTTACCTGACAGCAATTCCTATTTTGTTTTTTTTGGTGGCACTTTTCAGTGGCATCTGGCATCGCAAACGCATTGAAAAATTGGCCAGCAGTGCCACACATTTGAGTAATTTCAAAACTGGCATATTGGTTGAAACCATTGAAGGCGCAGAAATCATCAAGTCTGGCCAAGGCGGGTGGCGAATGCTTAGCCGTTGGATGGGCGCGGCTGATGAATCGCGCAACCATGAAATGACTTTACGTCATATTACCGAGAGAAACCAACACAGCACAGCCACCCTGCAACAAGTTGCCTATATCCTGCTTGTGGCTTTAGGCGCACTGTTGGTGTCTGCCGGCATGACCACCATAGGGGGCTTGATTGCTTGCTCCATCTTGGCTGGCCGCATTTTGACTCCTGTGAGCATGTTGCCATCCTTACTTTTGCAGTGGGGTCATGTGAAAGCAGCCTTACAGGGCTTGGACCGGTTGTGGAAATTGGAGGACGACAACCATGGGCAAGAACACCCTCTCACCCCTGAGACTGTTCAAGGGACATACTCAATAGAAAAAGTCAGTACCGCTTATCAAGGCAATCCCCAAAAAGCATTGCAAGTCAATAAACTTCAAATACAAGCAGGTGAAAAAATTGGCATCATCGGCCCCTTTGGGTCAGGCAAAACCACATTACTTCGCTTGCTCTCGGGCATGTACAAGCCCCAAGAAGGTCGCGTCTTACTCGATCACATGGACATCACCCAACTGAGCAAGCCACTGCTGGCAGAGAACATGGGTTTCTTGGCGCAAGAAGGACGATTGTTTGCAGGTACCTTGCGTGAAAACCTCATTCTTGGCCTGCTTGACCCAGGTGACGATCAATTGCTAGCGGCCGCAGAGGAAACAGGCCTGCTTGAATTGGTCATCAAAACGCACCCCAAAGGCTTGCAATTGCCCATATCCGAGGGTGGTACGGGCTTGTCTGCAGGTCAGCGCCAATTGGTTCATCTCACACGCGTATTTTTGCGGCGTCCCAAAATTTGGTTGCTCGATGAACCCACCTCGTCAATGGACAGGCAAACCGAGCAGAAACTTATCCAAGCTTTGTCGCAAAACTTGCGCCCCACAGACACCTTGGTCATGGCCACCCACAAACACGAACTTCTTGCTTTAGTAGATCGATTGATTGTGGTGGCGAACCAAGAAATTGTGTTGGATGGTCCCAAAAACAAAGTGTTGGAGCGTTTGCAAAATCCAAATCCTGTCACACCTATTCGCACTAACGCAAAAACAGCATGAGCGACGACTACCTAGACGAGGACAAGAAAAGCGGTCGACTGATACTGCTGCTGTTCGCTTGCTTGGGGGGATTTTTTGCTTGGGCCGGCTACTTTGAAATTGACCAAACTGTTCACACCACCGGCCAAGTCATTTTGAGTGCCAGAACCCAATTGGTTCAAACAGCTGATGGCGGAGTATTGAAAGAACTCACGGTTCAAGAGGGCGACACTGTCACGAGTGGACAGCTACTGGCTGTGCTGGAAAAAGAACGGGTTCAAGCCAGCCTAGAAGAGACCCTCGCTCGCATCATGTCGCTCAAGGCAGCTTTGATACGCACCAAAGCCGAGGTGCATTTTGAAGCTCCTCATTTTGGAGTTGAGTTCAAGCTCTACCCTGAATTTGTATCTGCCCAGCAAGGTCTTTACAAGCAGCGAAAGCGCTCGCTTGATGAAGAGTTGCGCACCATGCAAGACGCTTTGACCATGGCATTACAAGAAAAGCTTATGAATGACAACTTGCTTAAAAGTGGCGATGTCAGCGAGCTCGATGTTTTACGTGCTAAACGTCAAGTCACTGAAATCGAAGGGCGTATAGCCGCCACAAAAAACAGATATTTACAAGATACCCGTACCGAATTAACGCGTATTGAGGATGAGTTATCCAGCCAGAACCAAAAACTCAACGGCGCTGAAAACTTGTTGTCACACACCGACATCATGGCCCCCATGGATGGCGTAGTGAAGACCTTGAAAATTCATACAGTGGGTGGCGTACTGCGGCCCGGCGACGAACTCATGCAAATTGCCCCTGTAGGTGACGCTTTGCTGCTGGAGGCCAAAGTGCCGCCCTCTGACATTGGTCAGTTGGTTAAAGGACAAGTTGTATTGATCACACTTGACGCATATGACTACAGCATTTACGGAAATCTGAAAGGCGAGTTGATCGATATCAGTCCCGACACACTGTCTGACAATAATGCGCAAGGCTCTTTGGTCAACACACCTAATGGCCAACCCAGCGTTTACTACAAGGTCAATATCCGCATCGCCAAGGACCAAGACAACCCCAAGGTCAACGCCATGGAAATCAAACCAGGGATGACAGCCGGCATAGACATACGCACAGGTACGCGGAACTTGCTTACCTATTTGTTAAAACCAGTGATCAAAACCTTGGGTACTTCGCTCAATGAGCGATAGGACCCTTCGGTTTTTTAACCGCGAGCTGGGCCGCGTGGTTTGAAGCCAGTGCCGCGCTTGGCAGCAGCACCAGCATATGAGCGTCCGCCTGAGGGTTTGCCAAAGCGCTTGGGCTCTGCACCGCTGGGTGCGCGGGGAGCGCGTTGGGTGGGCTCCAAACCGGGGATCATGTCAGCACGCAAAGGTTGCTGTGTGAAATGTTCAATGTCCAAAATTTTGCGACGGTCACGCCACTCGGCAAAAGTCACCGCCAAACCATCGCGACCGGCGCGGCCTGTGCGACCAATACGGTGGACATAGTCTTCTTGCTTCATAGGTAAACCAAAATTGAACACATGGCTGATGCTGGGCACATCAATACCCCTCGCAGCCACATCGGTAGCCACCAAAATTTGCACACGCCCATCACGCAGAGCTTGCAAGCGACGGTTCCGCAAACCTTGGCTTAATGCGCCATGCAATGCAACGGCAGAAAAACCCACTTGCTGTAAGTCTTCAGCCAAGGCATCGCATTCAATTTGGGTAGACGCAAACACAATGGCTTGGTCAATGGTGGTGTCGCGTAACCAATGGTCAAGCAACTTGCGCTTGTGCTGCTGGTTATCAGCCCAAAACAGCACTTGTTTAATATTGGCATGTGCTTCTTGGGGTGAGTCGACTTGCAAGCGTTGGGGTGAGCGCATGATGCGAGCCGCCAACTGCTGAATGCGAGGCGCAAATGTTGCGCTGAACATCATGGTTTGTCGACGCGACTCAGTCAGTTTGTGCACCTCGGCCAAATCTTCGGCAAAACCCAAATCGAGCATCCGGTCGGCTTCATCAACAACCAAGAATTGCACTTTATCCAAATGCAGTTGTTTGGAGCGTTGCAGGTCCAACAAACGACCGGGCGTAGCAACCACCAAATCCGCATTGTGCAAACGGGCAATTTGCAAAGGGTAAGGCATACCACCCACCACACAAGCGATACGCAATCCTTTGCAATGGCGGACCAAATCAATGGCATCTTTGGCCACTTGCTGGGCTAATTCGCGGGTGGGACACAAAATCAAAGCACCTGGGTTGGCGGGTTTGACGTGACGTGTATCTGTGGGGTTTTTGCGGCGTGGCTTTTTGGGAGCTTCTTCACCATTTGCCACAGCTTGGGACACTTTGTCAGCCCAAGCTTTGTTCTCGGCCTTTTCTGCTTGCTTTTGTTGTTGCAACAAGGTGTGCATGACAGGTAACAAAAAAGCTGCTGTCTTACCGCTGCCAGTTTGGCTGGAGACCAGTAAATCGTTGGCGGGTTTGTCGGCGTTGTCTTGCAGAGCCAAAGGGATGGCTCGAATTTGTACAGGAGTGGGTTGGGTAAATGACAAGTCGCGCAATGCGGCGAGCAATTCGGGTGCAAGCCCCATTTCGACAAAGCCAGAACCATCAACAGAAGCTATGGCTTTGGGGGGAGAAACAGTGATTGCAGCAGAGTTTTCGTCAGTCGTATCAACAACAACATCAGCCAAGGCGTGAGAATTCAAATCAGTCATAGATAAAGCCCTGCCTAACGGCGGGCGCTCCGTTCAAAGGTTGGAAAAACATCAACCTTCAAACAAAGCAAGCCAATAAGTGAATATTGGCGTGGTTCAACTGTATGAACCCAAGGTGAGAGGCAGATGTAGCAAGCAGGTCAGTGACCCAACATCTGACATTGTCTCACGGATTAGGGTCTACCCTGAGAAATATTTTCAAAGCTTCAAAAAATGCTCTCGGTAATGCACCAACTCATCAATCGATTCATGAACATCGGCCAATGCGGTATGACTTTGATGCTTCTTAAAGGATGCGTAAACCTCTGGCTTCCATCGTTTGGAGAGTTCTTTGAGCGTGCTGACATCCAAATTGCGGTAGTGAAACCATGCTTCAAATTTAGGCATGTACTTGACCAAAAAACGCCTGTCTTGACTGATGGTGTTGCCGCACATGGGGGTCACACCTTTAGAAACATACTGCTTCATAAAAGCGATGAGTTGCTCTTGCACTTGTTCTTCATCCAAGGTGGAGGCTTTGACTTTGTCAATCAAACCGCTTTTGCCGTGGGTGCCTTTGTTCCAGGCGTCCATGCCGTTAAGAACATCGTCTGATTGGTGCAGCACCCAAACAGGGCTTTCTTTGCGCGGTGTCAGATGCGGGCCAGTCACCACCACTGCAATTTCCAGCAGTTTGTCTTTTTCGGGGTCAAGGCCAGACATCTCGCAGTCCAACCAGACAAGGTTTTCATCCGTTTTGGACAACACGGTATCTTCGGGGGCAGCTGGGCTATTCGGTACGGTTATATTCATCCGGCCATTGTCCCCTAAACTAGAAGCATGACTACCTCTTTAAGCTTTACTTTCATTTTTTCCAGCTTGCTGGTACTCAACCTGCTCATTAAGTTTTGGCTTGCAAATCGACAAATGCGTCATGTCGCTCAGCACCGCTCAAAAGTTCCCGATGCATTCGCCTCTGTCATTGATACAGCAGCTCACCAAAAAGCTGCAGATTACACCAACGCTAAATTGCGCTTAGGCCATTGGGACTTGGCACTGGACACAGCCATGTTGGTGATGTGGACCTTGCTTGGCGGCTTGGGATTGCTAGACCAGGTGTTGCTCGATCTCATCGGCCCCGGTATGTGGCAGCAAATCTGCTTGGTATTTGGTTTCACACTCATCAGCGCTGTGGTCAGCTTGCCACTGTCGTATGTGCAAACCTTTCACATCGAGCAATCGTTTGGCTTTAACCGCATGACCTTAGGGCTCTGGATCAGCGACATGCTCAAAGGCGTCTTGCTGGGCGCTGCATTGGGTTTGCCCTTGCTGTGGTTGGTCTTGTATTTGATGCAGTCCGGCGGCGCATGGTGGTGGGTGATCGCTTGGGGTGTGTTGGTGGTTTACCAGTTGTTTGTCATGTGGTTGGCCCCCAGCGTCATCATGCCTTTGTTCAATAAGTTTCAACCGCTAGAAGACTCGACTTTGAAAGACCGAGTCATTGCCTTAATGCAGCGCACAGGCTTCCAAGCAAACGGTTTTTTTGTCATGGATGGCAGCCGTCGCTCGGCCCATTCAAATGCGTTTTTCACTGGCCTAGGCAAACAAAAACGTGTGGTATTTTTTGATACTTTGCTCAAGCAACTGAATGCCGATGAGATGGAAGCCGTGCTGGCCCACGAACTGGGGCATGCCAAGCTCAAGCACATTCCAAAATCTTTGCTCAGCAGTTTTGCATTCACCTTGGTGGGGCTTGCAGGCTTGGGTTGGCTCAGCACACAAACATGGTTTTTTGAGGGCCTGGGTGTTCAACCGCACTTGGGCAGTGCCAATGACGCCATTGCCTTGCTGCTGTTCATGATGTTTGTGCCCTTGGTTTCATTTGTCACCAAACCTTGGCAGTCTGCACGTTCGAGGAAGTATGAATTTGAAGCAGATGCCTTTGCTTGCCAACATGCCAATGGGGCTGACTTGCGTCAGGCACTTCTCAAACTCTACCAAGACAATGCGTCTACGCTAACGCCCGATCCGCTTTATGTGGCCTTCTACCACTCGCACCCACCGGCCGCACAACGCTTGGCCCGACTCACTGCATGACCGCTTGGGGTTTGGTGGTAGCCAGTCACGGCCGCCATGTTTGGGTAGAAGATGCCAATGGTGAGCGCAGAATTTGCCACCCCCGCGGCAAAAAAAACCACGCGGTGGTCGGCGACCATGTGCAGTGGAGCGCCAGTGAGGATGGCGGCAGCATCGAATCCATCGAGACCCGAAAAAACATCTTCTACCGTCAAGATGAAATTCGAACCAAATCATTTGCGGCCAATATCGACCAAGTATTGGTCTTGGTCGCCGCAGAGCCCGATTTTTCACAAAGCCAGTTGTCGCGAGCCCTGATTGCGGCTCGCCATGAAGGCATCCGTACCTTGATTGGTTTGAATAAGCAAGACTTGGGCGATGCGTTTGCGAGAGCTTGGCAAAAACTCCTGCCCTACCAGCAACTCGGTTGTCTGGTGCTGCCACTGAGTCTGAAAGACCTTGAACAAGATCTGAGCGCTCTAAACCACGAACTTGCCAACCGCGTCACCTTGGTGCTTGGCCCCTCGGGTGCGGGCAAAAGCACACTGATCAACCGCGTGGTGCCCGATGCAAAAGCAGCGACCAACATCATTTCTCAGGCCTTGCAGTCGGGCAAACACACCACCACCTCCACCACTTGGTATTGGGTAGATGAAACCAAAAAAACTGCATTGATGGATTCGCCGGGCTTCCAAGCATTTGGTCTGCACCATATAGCCCCCCAGGCACTGACCTCTTGTATGCCCGATATTGCTGTTCATGCAGACCACTGCAAATTTCACAACTGCAGCCATGTGCATGAACCCGATTGCGGGGTGCGCCAAGCCATGCTTGAACAACACATAGACCCAGGGCGATACAAAATTTACACTGAGCTTTTTGCTGAACTGTCGACGCCTAAAACCTACTGAGCGAATCAGCCCAATAAACGCGCCAAAGTCAAAAGCGCCAGCAGCAACATCCACATCACCACAGCACGCCAGACCAAGCCCACCATGCTGCGCAGGTGGAACAACTCAGGTTCACGTCCTGCAGTAGTCTCTACCGCTTGAGGGGTGAGTAGCGACTCATCGTCTGGTAGACCTAAATTTTTGCCGCCCAAACGCACATTGATGGCGCCCGAGGTAGCGGCCAACACCACGCCATCGTTGGGGTCGGGAAAATGCTCAGCATCATGACGCCATGCCTCGACCGCATCTTCAAAATTTCCTACCACTGCAAAACTCAAGGCCGTTAGTCGGGCTGGCAACCAGTCTGCGCTGCGCCAAGCTTTGGTGGCAGAGGTCTCTAGGGCGGGACTGTTGTGCTCGGCCTCTGACAACCCTGAAGTTGTGGGGCTTTGCCACGAGCGGGACAAAAATTCACTCAGTCTGTAAAACACTGCACCAACAGGCCCCAAGCCCAAACCGGCAAAGACGACAAACCAGACCACCACGCCAAACACATGCCGGTGCGCCGCAATGGCCGAATATTCGATCACATGGCGAATGATTTCCTCGCGGGACAGGTTTTCGCCTTTGGCACCAGACCATTGTGAAAGAAGCGTGTTGGCCAGCACATCATCCCCAACGGAGAGCGCATGACGAATACCGGTGAAGTGATGACTGAAATGGCGAAAACCCAAAGTGGCATACAACACCGCCACACTCCAGACCATGGCAAACACCCAACCCAAATACCACGCCAAAACAAAATGAACCACCCACACCAGCAAGCAGGGCAAGCCGATGGCCAAGCCCCAAGCGGTCCAAGCATGGCGTTGGTCACCGGTGTCTAGCGTGTTGCGTACCTTGTCAGACCAAGCTTGCCAGATTCGCTCCAGGCTTTCACCAAAACTCAATGGCCGAGCTTGTTCCAGCAAGAAAGCAAATAAAAGTGCGAAAAAACTCATGCCTGCATGATAGTCAAGACTCAGCGTTTGACTCAGGCTGATCGGGGTCGGTGCTTAAAAAACAATACAGGTTGCGCAAAATACCTGCAGTCACACCCCAAATAAAGCGTTTTTGCTCGGCGTCTTCATAAGGCATCGAGAACCATTCACGCCGAACGCCTGACCACTCCACCGCATGGCGGCAGTGGTTGGCAGGGTTCATCACATGCGCCAGCGGCACCTCAAACACTTGCGCCACTTCATGCGGATTGGCGGTCAGACGCATCGTGGGGTCAAGCAAAGCCACCACTGGCGTGACCCTGAAACCCGTGCCGGTGAGGTACAAGGGCAATTGACCCAAGATCTCGACATGCGATGGGTCAAGCCCCACCTCTTCTTGCGACTCGCGCAGCGCTGCTGCCACCGCATCAGCATCGCCTTCGTCTAGGCGCCCCCCAGGAAAGGCAATCTGACCCGAATGGGTCGACAAATGGGCGGTTCTGAGCGTGAGCAACACACTGGGCTGGGGGCGCATCACCACCCCCACCAGTACTGAGGCATCCACCGGTGGTTTCAATGGGTTCAACGGGGGCTCCAGCATTGCATCGGGCTGCCAAACAGGTGGCGTAGCGAAATGCTGTCGCAAACCCAGCGGAGCAAGCCTTTGCAAAGGCACGCGAGGCAAATGCCCATCCCATCCCAAAACCTCGGCGGATTCAGGGGAAAAACGAGGGATTTGGGTCAAGGAAACCACAAAGGTAATGGGGGGGTCAGAAAAAAACCGCCGCAGCGTGAACTGGGGCGGTTTGTTTCAAGCAGACCTTGAGGTAGGTCTTACTTAGCGGCAGCAGCAGGTGCTGCTTTGGCTGTGAGTTTTTCTTTGATACGGGCAGATTTACCACTGCGTTCACGCAAATAGTAAAGCTTGGCGCGACGCACATCGCCACGGCGTTTGACGTCAATGGCTGCGATCAAAGGGCTGTAGGTTTGGAAAGTACGCTCAACGCCTTCACCGCTGGAGATTTTGCGAACGATGAAGTTGGAGTTGATGCCGCGGTTGCGCTTGGCAATGACCACGCCTTCAAAGGCCTGCACACGTTTGCGAGTTCCCTCGACCACGTTGACGCTGACCACCACGGTGTCGCCAGGGGCGAAAACCGGGATTTTCTTGCCCATACGGGCGATTTCTTCTTGTTCCAGAGTCTGGATGAGATTCATGATGTCCTCACAATGATCGTGGATGCGCTACACAAAAGGCCTATGGTGTTTGAAACACGAGGCGGCCATCCAGAGGATCGAAAGCCCACTATTATAGCTGGCTGGCTAGCGTTTGGGCTTATTGGCCAACAGTTCCTCATCCGCGCGGGCTAAAAGCCCTGACTGGCGAGCCTTTTCTAACAAGTCGGGGCGGTTTTGGGCGGTCAGCATCAAGCTTTGCTGGCGTCGCCAAGCCGCAATTTGCGCATGGTGACCCGACAGCAGGGCCTCGGGTACTGTTTGGTCTTGCCATACCTCGGGACGGGTGTAGTGCTGGCAATCCAGCAAACCGCTCAGCGCAGGAGTGAAGCTGTCTTGCAAATGGCTTTGCTCATCGTGCAAAACCCCCGATTGCAAACGGGCCAAGGCATCCAACCATGCCATGGCAGCAATTTCCCCGCCCGACAACACAAAGTCACCCAAGCTGATTTGGGCGTCCACATGCCTATCAATAAAGCGTTGGTCAATGCCCTCGTAGCGGCCACACAGCAACACCACGCCATCGGTTTGACCGCCGCGCACTACCAAGCTTTGGTTCAAGACCTCGCCCACCGGTGAAAAATAAAGCAAGGGCGCTTGTGCTCTGTCCAAGCCGCTTTCAGCGCGAACTGCTGCCAAGCATTCCGACAGTGGTTCAGCCAGCATGACCATGCCAGGGCCGCCGCCAAAAGGCCGGTCGTCCACCCGCTTGTAATTGCCCTCGGCGTAGTCACGCGGGTTCCAGGTTTTGACGTATAACTGCCCGCTGTCATAGGCGCGTCGAGTCACACCAGCTTGCAAAAAAGCAGGGAAAAGTTCGGGAAACAAAGTGATGATGTCAACGCGCATGGTCAAAGTATGCGGCAACTGCAGCGATCAGTAATCGGCTTGCCAGTCGACCGTGATGAGGCGCCCTTGGATGTCCACCTCATCGACATAGGCGGAGACAAAGGGAATCATGCGCTCAATGGGTTTGCCTTCACCGTCTGTTACCGAGTCGCGCAACACCAGCACCGTTTGCGGGCCGGTGGACAACAACTCGGTGACCTCGCCTAAATTGACGCCCTCGCGGTTTCGCACCTGCAAGCCCATCAGATCCACCCAATAGTATTCGTCGATGGCAGGGGTGGGGAAACTCGAGCGAGGTACAAATATGCGAGCGCCTTTGAGGCTTTCTGCGATGTCACGGTCATCCAATTCATGGATGCAAGCCACCACGCTGTCCGAATGCTCTTTGGCTTCGCGCACACGCAACAATACGGTGCCACTGAAAGGCGAGGCACCACGTTCATTGGGTTGTAAAAACCAGCGTTTAGATGAAAACAGCGCCTCGGGAGAGGCGCTGTGGGGGATGATTTTCAGCCAACCCTTAAGTCCCCAAGCGTCCAGAATGCGCCCGACTTCGATAGCATCCGCTGGTAATTCAGCAGGCTCCCAAGCGGGTTGCATGGGTTGGGGATGGGCTTTTAAGCGGCAGTTTTGCCGGCTTGTTTGATCAGGCGGTCTACGGTAGGCGAAGTTTGCGCGCCCACGCCGACCCAGTAGCTCAGACGGTCTTGGGCAATGCGCAAGCCTTCCTCACCACCAGAAGCGATAGGGTTGTAAAAACCGATGCGCTCGATAAAACGGCCATCGCGGCGAACGCGTTTGTCAGCCACAACAATGTTGAAAAAGGGGCGGGCTTTTGCGCCGCCGCGTGAAAGTCGGATGACGACCATGGTTTATCCTTGGGTGCAGACTTTGATTCAGCGATGAGACACGCGACATGACCACCCGGCCAGCGCTCGCTGAAAAGCCTGCCATTATAGACTGAGCACCCATGCCCCCTTCCACCCTGCTTATCCGACCCAGTTCGCCAGCTGACTTGCCAGCCATTACCGCGATCTACGCCCACCATGTAACGCATGGCAAGGGCAGCTTTGAATTAGATGCGCCAGACCTAGACGAAATGACACGCCGCCGCACTGACGTGCTAGCCAAAGGCTTGCCGCACTTGGTCGCCAGCCGTGGTGCCGAGGTGTTGGGATTTGCCTATGCGGGTGCCTTCAGACCCCGCCCTGCCTTTCGTTTCTTGGCCGAAGACTCGGTTTACATCCACGCCGACCATGCGGGTCAAGGCATTGGACGCGCCTTGCTGGCAGAACTTTTACGCTATTGTGAGGCGCTGGGTATTCGGCAAATGCTGGCGGTCATTGGCGACTCGGCCAACGCAGGCTCGATAGGGTTGCACCGCAGTTTGGGGTTTGAGCAGTCAGGCATCTTGAAAGCCAGCGGTTGGAAACACGGTCAATGGCTGGACACGGTGTTCATGCAAAAAGCCTTGGGCTTGGGAGATTCCAGCCCTGCCAGCGAGCTCACGCCGCCAAACCGATAATCCTTTGTATGAAAAATAAAACATTGGCGGCTTGGTTGAGCTTTTTGGGTGGCCCTGTTGGCTTGCACCGTTTTTACATGTTTGGCAAAGGCGATTGGCTTGCTTGGGTTTTGCCTTGGCCCACTCTGCTGGGTTTGTATGGCTTTCAGCGAGCCCAAGATTTTGGTGTGGACGACCCGCTCAGTTGGTGGCTGGTGCCCCTCTTAGGCATCACCATTGCCGTCGGTGCGCTGAACGCGATTTACTGGGGCTTGATGTCCACCGAGCGCTGGAACAGCACATACAACCCGCAAGACGAAGTGGAGTCGCCCGCCGGTGCCACCAACTGGCTGATCGTGCTTGCCTTGATCTTGTCACTCATGGTGGGCACCACCGCTTTGCTCTCCACCTTGGCCTATGGCTTTCAGCGCTACTTCGAATACCAAATAGAAGAAGCGCGAAAAATTTCGCAGTGACCGCCTAGGCCTCCAACCAAGCACAGGCTTGGTCGGCAACGGCAGCCAGCATATCGGGGGTCACTTTCTCAGGGCACACCGCTTGCAAGGGTAGCAACACAAAAGCGCGTTGTGTCCACCGCGGGTGGGGCAAGCTTAAATATTCGCTTTGCATGTGTGCATCGCCATAAAAAAGCAAATCTAAATCCAGGGTGCGTGGCGCATGGTGATAGTCACGCGTGCGGCCTGCGGCATTTTCCAAACCCTGCAAAGCTTGCAACAGCTCAACCGCGTTGAGTCGGGTTTCAAGGCGCACCACAGCGTTGAGATACGCAGGGCCATCCGCGTCCAGCGGTGCGCTGCTAAGGAATGGGGAGGCTTGCAGCAGTTGGGTGTGGGGCAATGCGGCGATATCTGCCAAGACTTGGCGCAGGGTGGCGACAGCTTCACCCAAATTGGCGCCAAGTGCCACGCAGGCACTGACGGGTTCTCGGCAGTCTGACGGATTCACGGCAGATTGACTTGCTTATTCTGCTGTGTCAGCACCGCTGCTGGGGCCACTGCCGGCAGGCTTGCGTCTACGCCGTGGGCGCTTGCGAGCGACCGGTGTGCCATCGGCCTTTACCGCACGAGGAGCAGGCTTCACTGCTGACAGCATGTCAGCGCGGGTGTCATCGCTTGCCGTGCTGAAGGTTTCCCACCAATCGGCCAATTCTTCTTCGATCTCGCCCACTTCAGCGCGCAGTCGCATGAAATCGAAACCGGCACGAAACCGCGCTTGCTCGACCAAACCAAACGGGGCGCTGCCAGTGCGTTTGTCAAAGCGCGGTTGCATGGTCCAAATTTCACGCATATCGCCTGCCAATTTGCCACGCCCCGACACGTCCCCAATACGGGAATTGAACACATCTTCAATAGCATCTTGCAAAGCAGGAAAGGTAGGCATCTCGGCGCTGCGCACCTGCCAACCTTCGCGCACATCGGCCCACAACACGCAAGCGAGCAAAAAGCTGGGTGCCACGGGCTTGCCCTCGCCTACGCGGCGGTCGGTGTCTTGCAAAGCGGCATTCACAAATTCGGTATCGACACGCTCGACCACCACATCCAAGAGCGGGTAAATGCCCCGTGCCATGCCTAAGGTTTTGAGTTGCTCAATGCTGGCCAGAGCGTGGCCGGTTTGCAAAAGCTTGAGCATCTCGTCAAACAAACGGCTTTGCGGCACATCAGCCAACAAACCCACTGAAGCCTTCAAGGGCTTGGCTGTTCGGGGCTCTATTTTGAAACCCAAATTGTTTAACTTGGCGGCAAAGCGCACCGCTCGGATGATGCGCACAGGATCTTCGCGGTAACGGGCTGCAGGGTCGCCAATCATGCGCAAGACGCGTTTCTTGCCGTCTTCCAAACCATGGTGGTAGTCGATCACGTCGCCCGTTAGGGGGTCGTAGTACATGGCGTTGACGGTGAAGTCGCGCCGCGCCGCGTCTTCTTCTTGCGGACCCCAGACGTTGTCGCGCAACACACGCCCACTGGCGTCCACGGCATGGGTCATGTTGGAGAGGGCTTTTTTGCTGGTGCGTTCATTACCGCTGACCTGCTCGGCGTCGTTGCTGTCAAGGTAAGCGCGGAAGGTGGAGACCTCGATCACCTCGTGTTCACGGCCTCGGCCATACACCACATGCACGATACGAAAACGCCGCCCAATGATGAAGGCGCGGCGAAAACAGGCTCTCACCTCTTCAGGCGTGGCGTTGGTGGCGACATCGAAGTCTTTGGGCTTTAAACCCACCAGCAAATCACGCACCGCACCACCCACGATATAGGCTTCAAAGCCACGCTCTTGCAAGGTACGCACCACGTTCATGGCGCGCTCGTCGACCAAGGTATGGTCAATGCCATGGTCCTGTTCGGTAATGACACGCCGTTGGCCAAACTTGGGGGAAGGTTTGGGGCTGGACTTGCCCATCAAACGGTTAATGATTTTGCTGATCATGAAGTCTCGAAAAGGTCGAGGATACGCCACCCGCGCTCTTGGGCGATTTGTTTAAGCGCTGGACCGCCGTTGGTGACCACGGGCACATCGACTTTTTCCAGCAAGGGCAAGTCGTTCATCGAGTCGCTGTAAAAGGTGGCGTGGACCTCGGGCAGGCTCAAGCCCTGCGCTTGCAACCATAGGTTCACCCGCGTGACTTTGCCTTCTCGCAAGCTAGGCGTGCCGTCAATGTCACCGGTGAAGTTGCCGTCGGCATCGCGCACCAGTTGAACCGCCAGCAGCACATCCATGCCAAAGGCTTGGGCAATGGGTGTGGTGACAAATTCATTGGTGGCGGTCACCATCACCAAGGTGTCGCCTTGTGCGCGGTGCGCTTCCACCAATTCAAGTGCCTGCGGCTTGATGGCTGGCTGAATGACTTGCTGCATGAATTGTCGGTGCGCCTCATGGGCGGCTGTCAAGCCGCGTTGCCTTATCGCTTCCGTGGCAAAGCGTACATAGGCATGGATATCCAAACAACCCGCGTTGTAGTCGGCATAAAACCCATCGTTGCGTTGTTTGAAGGTGTGCGGGTCGGCCCAACCCAAACCCAGGGTGAACTCGCCCCACGATTGGTCAGAGTCCAGCGGCAACAAGGTCTGGTCAAGGTCAAACAGGGCCAATTTCATGCGCTTAACTTTCATCGAGCATGGCTCGAAGCAAAGGGATGGTGAGGGGGCGCTGGGTTTGCAAAGCAAACGCGTCCAAGCGGTGCAGCAGGTCGATCAAATGACCCAAGTCGCGGCTGAAACGGCTGAGCAAATAGTCCAGCAAGTCGTTGTTCAAGGTCATGCCCAACGCTTGGGCATGGCGAACCAAGACCGCTCGGCGTTCGTTTTCACCCAAGACCTGCAGATGAAACACATGGCCCCAGCCCAAACGGGTGCGCAAGTCTTCACGCAAAGGCAAGTCTTGCGGGGGCAACAAACCCGCTGCCAGCACCCAGGGTTGACGTGCAGAGCCCGGCGTTGCGGCGTGAACAAACCAGTTGAAGGCCGCATGTTGCTGTACCGCGCTGTAAGCCTGAACGTCGTCCATCAACACCACATCCCATTGGGTATCAAAGGCACTGGGCTCGGTAATGCTCGCGTCCAGCCAACCCACGCTGTGGCCTTGCGAGGTGATGGCCTGCGCCACGGCTTCCAGCAAGTGGCTTTTGCCGCAACCTTGCTCGCCCCAGAGGTAGGTGGGCACAGGAGAGCGGGTGTCGCCTGCCAGCCAAAGTTGCAAATGCTCAAGGGCTGCGGCGTTGTGGCCGGGTTCAAAATTGGACAAGGTGGGGCCGACATCAACACCGATGTCCAAAGCAATTTGCCTCATGCCAAGCTAACCTGCATACAAACGGCTGGCCATGTAACGCTCTCGCATTCGGCGCAAAGCAACCAACAGCACCGCGCTGGCCGGCAAGGCCATGAGTACGCCGACAAACCCCAGCAGTTGCCCAAAAGCCAGCAAAGCAAAAATCACCGCCAAGGGGTGCAAGCCAATACGCTCACCCACCAAACGCGGCGTGAGGACAAAGCCCTCGATCAACTGGCCCACGCCAAATACCACCACCAACATGATGGTGGCTTGCATAGGTGCCATCTCCAAAAAGCCTGACAAAGCGGCCAACAACAAGCCGACACCAAAACCCACATAGGGCACAAATACCGCCAAGCCGGTGAAGATGCCAATGGGCCAAGCCACAGACAAACCAAACAAGGACAGACCGATGACGTAATACGCTGCCAAAATCAGCATCACCAACAACTGGCCGCGCACATACTCACCCAATACGCTGTCGGCCTCGCTGACGAAACTGTCTACAGACGCTTTGGCATTCAGCGGCACCCATTGGCGCAAGTGCGACAAAGCCACATGGCCGTCCATCAGCAAGTAGTAAAGCACCACGGGAATCAGCACCAAATTGCCCACCACCGCCAAAGCCACGCTGCCACCGATGCGAAGCGAGGCCATCAAAGAGGTCAA